>DAIMMU010000144.1:0-6696 GCA_036720515.1 Sedimentibacter sp. | reverse complement strand
ATGCAAGTCTTATTTTCTTTATTTCACTTTTTTAAAATAGTTTCGCAATCACCTACCTTTTATTAATGTTTGCCTATTGGCGGTCTTCTGTCTATGATATCAGGGCAGTCATGAAGCAATACATCTTCTGTAGGATGAAGTATATTGATTGTTTCAAGAATTGCATGAACCGGTTTGCCGTCTTTGTCAAATCCTCTGATTACAGCATTGTGCATTGATTCAGGAATACGAGGTATAACAGCAACTTCTATTCTGTATACATCATCATGCTTTACAATATCTTCAACTGCTCTTTCAATTCTGCCTGTTCTGTTAGATTGCATTTTAGCAGTTTTCAGATTCTCCAATCCCACTACTTCGCATTCTTTATATTCAGAACCGAGTGTAGCTGCTATCTTTTTCATTTTTCTGATGAACTCAGGCAATTTTGTATGCATTAATTTCATTTAAACACACTCCTAGTAATTTTTCTTATATAATTATCCCATTATTATTTCCAGTGGAACCATAACAAGTGATGGAAAGAATGTACATAATAACAATACAACTAATTCAACTATCAAGAATGGAATAATTGCTCTTGATAACCTAACTATATCTAATTTGGCTACACCGCATCCTACGTACAATACAGTTCCAACCGGTGGTGTAATAAGACCTATACATAAGTTAAAGCACATAATCAAAGCAAAGAAATACGGATCGATACCAGCCTGCTGAATCACAGGAAATAATACAGGTGCGAATATTAAAAGATTTGGTGTTAAATCCATTACCATGCCTAAAATAAACAGGAACAAATTTATTATTAATAATAACAACATCGGCTTATCAATAAATGGTGACAGCGCATTTGCCATTTGTGCCGGTACCTGTGCCATTGTTATATAGAATCCTACTGCATTAGCTGCAGCAACTATCAGCATAACAGTAGCGGTACTTTTTGCTGCTGATGAAAATATATCTCCGAACATGCTTAAATCTAATTCTTTATATACGAATTTGCAAATAACTAACGCATAAACCACAGCAAATGCTCCTGCTTCTGTAGGTGTAAAGAAACCTAATCTTATTCCTCCAACAATTAATATCGGCATAAATAGTGCCGGCATTGAATCTTTAAGTATGGCTGTTCTTTCTTCTTTAGTAAAAGTCATTGTATCGTTATATCCATCTTTTCTAACAATAAAGAACCACATTATCATTAATGCTAATCCTAATATAATTCCGGGAATTAAACCGGACATGAATAATCTTGTTACTGAAAGGTTTGTTGCTGTACCTAAAACAATCATTGGTATACTTGGCGGAATAATTGGAGCTATTACAGCACTTGCACAAATTAAAGCACATGATCTGTCCAGCTTATATCCTGCAGCCTTCATCATGGGTATTAAAATGCCGCCTAATGCCGCAGCATCTGCTACTGCACTTCCTGAAAGGCCTGAGAAAACAATACTAGCCAATATTGCCGCATAGCCTAATCCACCTCTGACTTTACCAACTGCTAAATTAGCGGCATTAACAATTCTCGTAGATAAACCTCCTTGAGCCATTATCTCTCCGGCCAGCATAAAAAACGGAATTGCCATCAAAGGGAAGCTATTAGTTCCCGCTACCATCGCCTGAGCAATAGCCAATAAGTCAAAAGAACCTACAAGAATCATCAATGCCATTGCACATATAACCAATACCAAGGCTATTGGAATACCTAACGACATAAATCCAAATAAAGTACCTAAAAATACAACTAATGCCATTTTTACTCTCCCTTACTCATTTTTTTCACTTCTTTTATTGTATCATTTACAATAAATATAGCCGTACCAATTACCATTATTAAAAATCCGCTTACAACGATTCCGTAGTTTATACCTGTTGCTACTGAATTATAAGTTGATGCAGATGTTGTATACATAAATCCGCCAATAATTAATAATATAATTACGACTAATGAAACAACCTGAGCTAAAATATAAACAAATTTTTTAGCATTCCCTTTAAGAGCATCTAAAACTACTGTAACTGAAACGTGAGATTTATCTTTAAACGCAGCTATTACACCTAAAAACACTGACCACATAAAGAAGAATCTTGCATATTCTTCGGATACAGGTATAGAAGTTTTAAAAATGTAACGCATTAATGCATTTATAAAAACCAATAATACCATTAAAGATAAAAATACTATCATGCAAACTTGAAATATCTTGCCTATTAAACCATTATGTTTTTTTTCAACATTTTGTTCTTCATTAATTGAACTATTTGTAGTTTCATTTTCCAATTCAATTTCCTCCTAAATAAAGCACTTATAAGTTAAGTTATTTGATATAAAGCTTACTTTATATCAAATAACCTTTTAATTGACTTATTTTACTTCCTGAACAGATTTTGACCATTCCTGACTTCCAGGATATCGACTATAGAAAAATTCTCGGGATGAAGCTGACATCCCTACAAGTTTTGCTTTGAATGCTTCATCAGGGACAACAATTTTTACACCTTTATCAGTAAGAATTTGTTTTGATTTTTCTTCCTGTTCTATATTAATTTCATATGTATAGTCGATAGCTTCATTAACTGAATCAGCTATTATTTGTTGATAATTTTCTGGTAGGCTCTGGAAGAATGATTCGTTCATATACCAACCATGAGTTGTGAATATATGATTTGTTTCTAATATATAATCTTGGACCTCATAATACTTAGTTGCTTCAATTGTAGCATATGGATTTTCTTGTGCATCAACAACACCTTGTTCCAAAGAACTGAACAATTCTGTCAAAGGTAATGCAACAGGACTTGTACCTATTGATTCTGCCAATTTTATGTAGAATGGAATATTA
Source organism: Sedimentibacter sp. (assembly GCA_036720515.1). Classification (GTDB taxonomy): domain Bacteria; phylum Bacillota; class Clostridia; order Tissierellales; family Sedimentibacteraceae; genus Sedimentibacter. The sequence continues at coordinate 3,847 of DAIMMU010000144.1, read as the reverse complement.
GGTACTCTCATACGTAAATTTTTCAAATCATCAATACTGGCTAATTCTTTATTTGATGATATTACTCTGAATCCCCTAGGAGCAAATCCAAGTGTACGGATTCCTAATTTTTCAATCATTCCTTCTGTAAGCTTATCCGTCATTTCAGAGTTTGTTAATACAGCTTTAGCATGATCCCAATCCCTGAAAAGGAAAGGCATTTCAGGTGCACCTACAAGTGGCTGAAGTTGTGCCATAACACTTCCGGGAGAAGCCATCTGAATTGTTCCCTGCCTTAAAGTATCTAAATATGTTTCTGCTGAACCTAATTGTGCGTTTGGATAAAGTTCTACTATAATATTCCCTTCAGATTTACTTTCAACGAGTTCTTTAAATTTTTTCAATCCTAGAGTTTCAGGATCATTATCTGCTAAAATACTGGCTACTTTTATCTTATAAGTACTTTTATTTCCTGGTGCCGTTGTTCCGCTACATGCTGTTAACACTACTGTGATAACCATCATAATCATTAAAATACTGACAAGTTTATTTTTTTTCATAGCTAATCTCCTCTAAATTAATTGTTTAAATTATAAATTAATGATTGTATAAATTTATTTTTACATAAATCCTAATAATATTATTTCTAACTTTCACCTCCATTTTTTCATATTACTAAGAAATAATTACCACCATATTACTGTCAGAGCATTAAAATGCTATCTAATGTTAGCAACAGCTTTGGCCAATTCTTTTTTACCATTGATATTTCCTTGTCTGGATATCATTATTCTTTGAGCCTGAGGCGAACCTGCACCATGCATTGATTCTGTCCTGTATCCGACTGCTGCTGTACCTAATGTTATGTTTTCAATAAGTCTCAGCACTTTAAACCTATCTTCAACAGACACATCGTTTTTGCCTTTAAAGTACTTTTCTATATAAGGACCAACCACTGGATCTTTTAAATCCTTTTCTGAAGGTGCTGTTACAACAAGTCCTCCTGCGATATCCTCAGCCAATCTTGCTATTTCATAAGGGAATCTTGTTATGTTTTGCTTACATACATTTGCCAGCAATAAGTCAATTATATAATTTCCGGATTGAGTCCTGCTTCCCTGTGATGAACATGCAATACCGCAACAGTACAATGTTTCATTTAAATGTATCATTTCAATTAATTTATCCTTTATATGTGAAGCTTTTTGTACTCCGTTGTACTCAGCAATTAAAGCTGCGGCACCGATTAGTACATCTCCGACGCCGACTTTACATCCACCGTAACTTTGTCTGTGATATCCGGCAAATCTTTCAACCAGCATACCTGCAAAGTCCGTTTCCCCATTCAGAAATATTCTTTCATTCGGAACAAAGACATCATCAAAAACAACTAATGCTTCCACTCCTCCGAATTGGCTGTTACCAACATCAATTTGTGAGTCTTCCAACTTTCTGGTATCACACGACTGACGTCCTATAATCATTACAATCCCTTGTGAATCAGCAGGTACCGAGAATGAAACCGCATAATCTTTATCCTCAGACCCCATAGCAATCGTGGGCATTACCAATACTTCATGCGAATTACAGATTCCTGTTTGGTGAGCTTTTGCTCCTCTTACTACTATGCCGTCCTTTCTTCTTTCAACAATCCTTAAATATAAATCAGGATCAGCCTGTTTGCTTGGCGAAAGAGAGCGGTCTCCTTTAGGATCTGTCATAGCACCATCTACAGTTAAGTCATTTTCTTGTACAAATTTCATAAATTCTATAAATCTTTTATGATAATCTGTACCATATGCCTTATCTACTTCAAATGTGGTGCTGTAAACAGCATTAAAGCCATCCATTCCCACACATCTTTGAAAACAAGATGCTGTTTTTTGACCGAGCAGCCTCTGCATTTTTACCTTTTTTACAAGGTCTTCTGTGCTTTGATGAATATGACAAAAACGATTTATTTTTTCTCCGGTAATGGAGGAAGTAGTTGTCATTAAATCTTCGTATTCAGGCATCTGTGCCAGATCATAGGTAGCTTTCACAGAATTTAATGATGGTCTGAGAATTGGATTGTCAACTGCATTTTCGATTTTCTCGCCAAACATATAAATCTGCATTTTCATTTTTTTAATACTTTCAATATACTGTTCTCCAGTCATTAAAGCCATATATGTCATCCTTTCTTAATTATTCTGACATTATCAATAATGCATAATTTATGCCAAATATCTTTGGTTTTTAAATTTTTATATTGTTTAGGCTGAAATTATCAACAAACAAACAAAATAAAAATATAAATTTACATTTTAACAAACATTTAATCTCCTAAAAAACTGTTGCATAATCGCAATTGATTGCAATTATGCAACAGTTTTTATATGTGTTTTTTTCTTTTTCTGACGAATGTAGAAGGATCAATTCCTAATTCTTTTGCCGCTTCTCTAACATTTCCGTATTTTTTATATGCGTTCAGTATCATTGTTTTCTCAACTCTATTAACAACATCCACTAGTTTTGTTTCATTTTTTCCTATAATGTTAATAGATACATTCTCAATCAAATGTCTAGGTAAATCCTCTATACCGATTTCGTCATTCGGTGAAGTTACTGTTAATCTTTCTATAAGATTTCTCAATTCTCTCACATTTCCAGGCCACTTATAGTTATAAAAATATCTGTATACTTCTTTTGATATTCTTTTATTCAGATTATATTTTTCATTAATACTTTTAAGAAAATATTCAGCAGTCGGGATTATACTGCATTTTCTTTCTCTTAACGGCATAATTTTAAGAGGTATTACATTTAAACGATAATATAGATCTTCTCTGAATAGTCCATCCTTAACGAATTTCACCAAATCTCGGTTAGTTGCTGCGATAATTCTTACATCGATTTTTATAGGTTTGTTGCTTCCTATTCTCATTATTTCCCCATCTTGCAGAACCCTTAAAAGTTTAACCTGCATACTTAATGGAAGTTCGCCTATTTCATCCAAAAATAATGTGCCATTGTTTGCAGCTTCAAATATTCCCGCTTTTCCTCCCTTTAAGGCTCCTGTAAAGGATCCCTCTGTATATCCAAAAAACTCTGATTCAATCAAACTTTCTGGAATTGCCCCACAATTTATTTTTATGAATGGTTTATTATTACGATTACTATTATTAAATATATATTTGGCGATTACTTCTTTGCCAGACCCAGTTTCCCCATATATAATAATAGTTGTATCTACCCTCGCTACCCTTTTAGCCAGTAAAAGTAAGTTTAACATGCTTTCATCTTCAGCTATTATGTAATCACTGCTGGCAATTTGTAATTTTAGTTCTTCAATTATACTTTTATATTTTATGCTTTCATTAGTGCTTATTTTCACCTTTTCTTCCAACACTTTTAAATCAGTTATATCTCTGACATTAGATATTATCATTTTAATATTATCATTTTCATCTAAAAATGGAGTGCTTGTAACTAAAGCACTTTTACCTGTGTTAAAAATTTGATAAACAGTAATAGGTTTCTTATTTTTTAAAACCCAGAAAGAAGTGGCTTCGGATATCATTCCGCTATTAACCAATTCGGACATGTTATGTCCCATTAAGTCTTCTCTCTTTAATCCGGTTATTCTTTCATAGCTCTTATTAACATAAATTGTATTAGCTTCACCATCTGTAATATAAATTCCGTCATAAGATGTTTCTATAATGGCTTCAAGCATTTTTAAATAATTTTGTTCCTTATAAAGTTCCAACATTGTAAGCCTCCCGATTATTATACATAAAAACATTTATATTGACAATAAAAAAACATAATACACAGCGATGAGGAATAAACTTTTTTAAATATCATTATAAATTGCTGTTTTTTG
>DAIMMU010000143.1:0-6765 GCA_036720515.1 Sedimentibacter sp. | reverse complement strand
TTAACATACCGATTACGGCAAGTATTAAAATTGCCTGCATAACACTGCCTATTGAGTCAATAATACCCTTTTCAAGTTCATCCCAAGTATAACCCAAGTTATAAACTGCTATCAATGCTCCTACTGCTGCACCTATTAATATAGGAATATGCGGGTCTTGCCCATAAACTATTATAGCTACTGCCAATACAGCAACGATAACAATAACCGGAATGACAGAAATGCCTAATGTTGCCTCTTTCCTTTCTCTTGGAACCTTACTCATAATTTATCCTCCATAAAATTTGTACGCACACAATATAACAAACAATCAGGATATATAAATGCTAACCCAATAATTTATTACAACACTTCCAACCCAATAATAACGTTATCCTGAAGTTAAATTTATAAATGTACGATTATTTTATAAACGGATTCTTAACACTACCCAATATGTCAGAATACGTTTACAAATTAATTTTACCATATGTTTTTTATTTTGTAAACAACATTTTGAATATAATTAATAAATAACCGGTAAAATTATAAAAAAACATAATGATAATAGCAAAAAAAGACAAAAAATGTGAGAATCCAAAAATGGGGACATTCTTGTCCCCGCAGAGACTATCCCTCTTACGGGGACATTCCTCTTACTCACAAAGACTATCCATAAAATAGAGGTGTGTCCCCATTCAACTAAAATATATTGTTTTTATACTCAATGTACAGTGCCCTTATTTCAGACATTTTCTCATTCATTTGTATTTGTAAATCGGAAGCCGAATCATAATCTCCCTGAGAAATTGCTGTTTTAATTTTAGTAAAAATACATTTCTTGGTCATGCTGTCCTTCATAAGCTTTGTTTTTAAATAAACAATCCTTTCCCAATTCACAACATCCAAATCAGTTGCATGATCCGATTCGCTGTGAAGCTTCACAAATGTTTTTAACAACATTATATTTTCATGAATTATTCTTCCATTCAGCTCATTTTTCCATTTTTCGGTGGTTGAAACTCTAAAGGAATTTATGAGTTCGTCAGTAAAAACATCACCTTTTTTCAATGCCTGCTGCTTTATTTCATTGGAAGCAAAGGCACTGATATTTTCCCACACGGTCGACGGAGCCTTCCCATACAGTTTATCTCTTTCTTCCTGGGTATAATAAGCAAACACATCTTTTTCACTTCTGTATTCTCTGAATTTTTCAAGGTAGATTGCTTCCTCACCGTACTTTTTTGATATCTCCTTTTCCAGCATTCGGCAATCCATTCCCGCTTCGGTTACTGACACGATACCATCTAACATTCCTTGATAACATGAAGCAATAACAAGATAAGTATTTGAATATGGATTAGGTGACCTAAGTTCAAATCTTGTAGCATTATTACTGTCAATATTTCTTATTACTCCCAACAGAACGGAACGGTTTCTCGAAGGCGATTCCTTAGTGCCGCCCAATGAAGTTACAATGCACACCGGTGCTTCAAATCCCGGCTTAAGCCTGTTAAATGCATCATTTGTTGCAGAGACTATGGGATTGATGACTTCATAATTTTTTAACAAGCCCATAACAGCTCCATAACCGATTTCACTTAAATAGTCCTTTTTCATATCAAACGGAGAAAATAAATTTATTTTTTTATTATCCTTAAGCTTTACAGCCACCCCGAAGTGAGTATGCTCTCCATTGCCTGCAACCCCTTCTATAGGCTTAGCTCTGAATAAAACCTCCAAACCGTGGTGTCTGAATTGATCCTCTATCAATTCTTTTACAAATATTTCGTTATCAGCTGCCTGAATCGGATTTGAAAATCTCCAGTCAATTTCTAACTGCTCCATTACATGGGTTATTCTTCCCTTTGCATCTATTTTATTGGTAATACCGCCGACTTCCTTATGTGCCATTTCCGGTTTTAAGTCATAGCATTCCAATAGGTTCATTATTTTTTCCAAAACTGTCCTTACAGTTCCCATGGTTCTTTTCCAATACTGTTCCTTTAATATTTGCGATGTGTGAAGCTCTTCAAAATCAGCGCTTTGCTCCGGTGTTTTCACCCACATTTCGAGTTCGGTGGCAACAGTTAATAAAATTTCATCCACATCTTCATATTTAAAGTCTAAGGACCTTGTGATTTCAGGGTGGTTTTTTAAAACATTATTCATTTCATTTTTAAAATGAACTTGCGCACGTTTAAGTATCGACCTTGAACATACCAATTTACCGTCGTGAATTATAAATGAAGGAATTTTTAAAGTTCCAACAGGAAGACCATTTTCATCATTATAATGTTCATAATTGTAATCCACAAACCAGGTGCATTCCGTATCGGGCAGCAAATCAACCCTGGCGTTGTTTAAATCTGCTATACCCTGCAATTCAACGCTGGAGCCATCGGTCTGTATGCCGAATTTAAGCATTTCATACATATCTTTTATGAAAAGTTTGATTGGTATTTTCTCATCTGTTCCGTTGCCTCCAATGTCAACACCCATTAGGGACGCAAACTGTATTTCCGGATGCTCGCCTAAAATTTTAGTTAAGCTTTCAATATCGTGATACTCAGGCTTTATTGTATAGATCATTTTGCCCATATACTCTCCTTGTCTTTTTATGTTTACATTTAAAATAAGCTGCATTTTTAGCCTTTGCAAATTTCTATGAGTTCGGACGGTTCAAATATCAAATAATCCGGTTCATGTTTTTTAAGGCTCTCAACCGTATTATATCCCCATCCTACCGATGCTATATCTATCCCGGCATTTTTAGCAGCGTTTATATCTCTTATTTCATCCCCCACATAAAGAAATTCGTTTAAATTCAACTTTTCTTTTTTAACTATTTTTTTCATTTTTGATTCCTTGCCAAACATTGTTGCGCTGACAATTAAATCAAAAACATCAGCATTGTGGGCTTCTAAAAAAAGTTTAACATTTGTTTTGGAATTGGTGGTAATTATTGCTGTATTAACACCCATTTCCTTAAGTTTGCCTATGATAAGAAATATATCCGGCTTGCAAAGCCTAATTTTTTTTATATCTTGAGTCAAAAGGCTCTTCCCTTTTTTCAAAAGAAATGGAAGATATCTTTTTTTCAGTTCAATATATGCCATAACTTCCTTAGCATTCATTTTTTTCAGATGACCTAATTCATCCATTGTAATATTTCTTAAATTATATTTTTCAGCTAATTTCTGATATATGACGAAGTTTGCTTCTTCTGTATCAGCCAAAGTTCCGTCAAAGTCAAAAATTACATATTTATATTTCACTAACATCCATCCTTAATACCAAAATAATGATTCATACTTTTAACTATATTATATTTTATTTAATCAGTCAATTTAAAATTAAAAAAACTCCCGGGGGAGTTTTTTACAGCGATTTAATTATTTTTCCGCATCCGGCTTTTATAAAACTCATGTACTGCTCCTCTTTTATGAGGTTAGTAATAACATTTTCCGGTGTTTTTTCTTTTAAATGCTCAAATAATATTTTCTTGGTTTTATCTGTATCGATTAATTCAAATGACGTAGCTTCAACAGTTTTTATATCTTCAATATATTGTTCGTAAAAGCTTCCCACAGCCTTTCTGTCATAATATATTATAAGATTTTTAATGGCAGAGCTTAGTTCCTCATCGCTTAAATTTAGCTTATTATGTATGGTAAGCCTGCTTGCATTAAATTTGTAATACTCATCAAACCATAAGTGGCAATAATAACCTAATATTACAGACCTTTCTTGTAAATTCATAATTTTAAAATTAAATTGTTCGTAAAATTCTCTTACATCTAAATTCCCGTCTTCATCAAAATTGTGCAGCTCTTCTAACTCGTCATCATTAAATGTACTTGGTGAAATAATTCCTATCATAAAATTAGGTATGTCAATTTCATCCTGACTTTCGATGAATATTTTCCCAAAGTGCATTATCGTACTAATAGGCGGCATTTGTACTTTGTACTCCTTTTTAATTACTGACAGAGACATTCCTCCTACTCGCAAAGACCTGCCCTAAATAAGAAAGCATGTAGTCCTTCAAGTACAGGGACATTCCTCTGACCCTTAAAGACTTATCCAAAACAAAAAGTGTGTCCCTCTTCAAGTACAGGGACATTCCTCTGACGCTCAAAGACTTACCCAAAACAAAAAGTGTGTCCCTCTTCAAGTACAGGGACATCCCTCTGACGCTCAAAGACTTACCCTATAGAAAGAGGTGTGTCCCTCTTCCTTATTATATCAAACCTATGACAAATTGTACAGTATTAAGTTAATGAAACTTGCGGCGGATCTGTAGTTTCACCTGTTTTAGGATTTACAAACGCAAGCCAGTATCCACTATCTTTTTTATTGTCCTTAGTTGCATATGACCAGTTCTTAAATCCGGTAACACCTTTATATGGTTGTTCTTCCTTTGTAAATTCTCCTGGAACTCCATATATAAATTTAACAATCTCATCGTTTTCTTTGTAAATTCCAAAAATATAGTGACCATATTTTTTCATGAGATTTGCACAGGTAGTCACGCGAGCAGACATCGGGTATGGATAATAGGAGCTTATTATTTGGCTGTAAAAAGGCAATATGCCATTTTTTACGCCCATTTCATCATATGGTATATACCACCAGCTGAAATTCTTTAATTTAACCGATAAAGGTTCTAATGTTTTATATTCTTTTAATGTATTGTATATATTCTCATCAAATCTGTTTCTGAACCTTTGTTGGGAAGCAGCAGTCTTGTCTTTTTCATTGACTTCTTCTTTTACTTCTTTAACTTCTTTTTTGACCTCTGCCTTTATTTCTTCTTTAATGGGTATCTTTATTGTTCTTACAGGTTCTTTAACTGTTTCTTTTACCGCTTCTTCTTTAGCTTTGTCTGAAAGTGTATTTTCCGTTATTACTTTTGTTATTTCCTTTTCTTCTTTAGGTTGCATTTCTTTTATGCCTTTTATTTCCTTTGTCATCATTGGCTCTTTCGGTTCTTTCGGTTCTTTTATTTCTTTTGACTCCATTACCTCATCAGTCTCCGGAGCAACCTGTTCCTCTTCTAATTTTCTTACGACATCCATGCTTGATGTGTTGAACAAATTAGAATATAGAACAATTTTTCCATCCTTGACAACCGCACAAACGTTGTAATCTTCAATTGCGCTATTATTTCCAAAGGTGAGCATTTTTTTGATTAATCCTTTTTTATTGTTGATATCTCCCACCTTTATTTTATTCTGTTTATCCTTATATAAATAAACTTCGCTTGTTGATTTTGCATCACCTAAGTTTTCAGCGGCTACAATCAAATTTCCTCTGTTTCCTCTCATATCCAGGCGAACATAGCCTCTGGATTTGTCTTTTTTATCTACCGGCTCAAAAAACTTCATCACTCTATAATTTTTATTGTTCATAAAAACCTCCTACATTACCTGTTATTTATTTATATGCTGTTTTTTTTGTATAATTACAGTTTTATGGCAAGCTTAATCATAATACCTTGGCAATGTCATATAGATTGCTTACTAAAAGCCAATTTTGAGGGAAATACCTCATTATATTCCAATATCCAACTCCTTTAAATCCATATTCATTGAATAAATTCAGTTTTGCCAAAATACTTCTGGCATCCTCAAACCAAACCCTGTGCTGCTTGCCTTCGTTATCATAATATATGAAATAAGGAGCCTGCGAAGTCTCATCATACTGAATCGTTGCTCCCACCCTTGCAGCTAAGTCAACAGCCCCCACATTCGATACCGATTCTGCTCTCGACTCACCCTCAACATACGGCAATGTGAAGTCATACCCATAATTCGGTATACCCATATATATTTTATCCCTCGGTATTTCAGTAACCGCATAATCCAATACCTCTCTTACCTTATCAATAGGTGACACGGCCATGGGAGGCCCGTAAGTATAACCCCATTCATAAGTCATAAGAAGAACGTCATCGGATGCCTCGCCTATTCTTGGATAATTATGAGCTTCATATAGCAATCCTGGCTGGTCGGCGGATGTTTTCGGAGCCAATGCGGTGAATACTTCATATCCTTCGGGACTTAGCCTGTCATTAAGTTTTTGTATGAAGTTTATAAAGGCTTCTTCATCCTCCGGTAATACATATTCAAAGTCTACGTCTAATCCGTAATAATTCTTTTCTCTCAAGGTTTGTAATATATTTTCTATTAGGTTATTCTGCACAACAGGATCATTTAAAATAACATGAGCCAATTCATTGCTGAATGTTCCTTCCTCAGTAAGTGTGGAAATAAGCATTAGGGGTGCCACACCGAAATCTCTTGCCATTCTTATTAACTCTTCATCCTCTATGCCAATTAATTCACCTTCTTCAGTAATTCCGTAAGTAAATAATGTCAGATAAGTCATATAGGGAAGTGTTTTCATAAGCACATCTCTGTCTATATTAGGATAAGCGTACCCAAGAACAGATATGGGACCTCTTTTTTCTTCACTATTACTTATTGTAATTTGGTCACCGGGCATAATTTCATCAGCAAAATCTATAAACGGATTTAATTGAAGTAATTCTACGGTAGTTGTATTATAGTTTCGTGCAATTTGTGCCAACGTTTCTCCCGGCTGAACCACATGTGTAATTTCCGGAATAAGTATTACTAAAGTTTGCCCCGGCACAAGCTCATTAGGGTTTTCGAGCTCATTATCTATTATTATTTTTTGCGGTGATGTATTGTATTGGCTGGCTATGGAATATATGGTATCCCCCGGCTGTACAACATGAATTATCATATATATTCTCCT
>DAIMMU010000142.1:0-6787 GCA_036720515.1 Sedimentibacter sp. | reverse complement strand
CACTGCCAAAAACAACAGAAAAGCAAGGAATGTTTTAAATGTTTTATTCATTTTTCACCTGCCAATGGAATTTTGGTAAACAGGATTAGAATGCCCCGCAGTCTCAATCACCAATGTATTTACTCCCTCTGGTCGTATACATTGGGATGCGCAGTTTCGTTCACAAATTTGCTAATTCGCTTTCGCTCATGCAAATTTGGAACTCATCGCGTTTGACTTACCTGCAATTTCTTCCTCCCTATCGGTCGAAGAAATTGGGTCAAGTAATAATCGTTGCGAATGACCTACCAGCCATTTCTCAGAAAAAAGACTCTGAGAAATGGGTTAGGGCATCTTATTTCACTGTTAAAGTATGCTTGTCAAGATAATTTAATTTGACTTCCGAGTGCTCTTTTATAACCGTATAATCCACCGTATACACTCCAGTCTGTGCAGCCTGAATATAAAATGTTATTGGGATGGCGGCAAAATTTTGTTTGTCATAATAAAAGTTAAATTTAAGCTTCTGACCGTTTTCTTCAACCCAAAACGGCTTTTGCCCTTCTGGTTCAATGAATCTGAAGCCTGCCGGAACGACATAGGTTATTTCATAATTACCATTCTTTATATCGCTTCCAAAGCTTGGCATTATTGTAACCTTAGCAATATCCGAGTGGTTGAATGTCACTTGCTTCTGAGATGAATCCTTTAGGCTGTAAGTTATATCTATTGAAAACTCATCGGTTTTGTTTTTCTCTAAATCGTCCTTGTTTCCCAAAGCTTCAACCTTGCATGCTATGCTGCCTTTAATGCTGCTAAACTTTATATCCTGAATTTTATCCTTAGGAACGGAAAAGCTTTCTGTGTCAAATATTTTCAATTTGTAAGTTTTGTCGATTCCACCTGATGTGACGGTAACTTCTCCGAATAAATCTTTTATTTCCTCTAAACTCATAATATCCCTATTCATGATATAAATAAGCTGCTCAAAATTTGAAAGTGTGTATTTGGACGGATTATTGTAAACATATTTAAATAATTTGTCGCTTATTTCATAATCCTGAACTTTACAGCCTAACACTGACAAAAGTGCTGTTAATTCATAATTTTCCGAATATTTATAATTTTCATCAGCACCGCTTTCAAAATACAAATAATCTCCTGCTTCCTTTAAATTATCTGTCAATTCCTTATAATATTTTTTAGCTGTGTTATTGTCACCTAACTCCGTCAGTGCAAGGGAGAGGTAAATCTTATCCCTTGTATTTAATTCACCGCTTTCCAATAAATCATAGATTGTCAGCAATACAGGCTCTTTGTATTTGGCTAATCCCCAAAGCGAAGCTGCTATATCCGTGCTGTAAACATCATTTTGATTTAATATTCTTCTAAAATACCATTTGGATTTCATATTAAAATACTCATTGTCAACTACATTCATCAGCTTAGCTGTTAACTGCGGATCGGCACTTGAATAAGTGAACAGTCCAAAGCTGCCGTATTCAACCTCATACCTTCTTATTTCATTCAGTAATACTTCTTCGTCAAAAGGTATATCGGTTTTAAAGTATTCGTTAATATATTTTTCAGCGATTAGGGAGCATACTGTTTGGTCAATTCTTTTTCCGGAGTTGTTTGCAATACTGCTTAAGCTGTTATAAAAATCGGAATCACTTTCATTGAATAAAGTAATTACCGGATTCGAATAAACTTCATCAAGTACTGTGTCGTCTGACAGCTTATAATACTCAGTATTATTAAAGTATATGGTTGAATCAACCACACTGAATTCTTCTTTTATGCCGTCTTCAAAATCTTCATAGCTTGCATAAACATATATTTCATATTGACCTACAGGCAGCTTACCAAATGATATATTTGTATAGTCTCCTATAATCCCTGCCTGAGAATATTTATATTCTTTTTTTGTTTCCTTGTTTACAAGCTTTACTTCATATTTAACTTCCCCCGAAGTTTTTGCTTCAGTTCCGAATACCCTTAGAGAAGCGGAGATATTATCTTCCTTGAGATATTCTTTGCCCATTATTAAGTCTGTATAAAACGGTAGACTTACCGTTATATTTTTAGTACCGCTTCCCGCATATTGTTTATCCGATATTCCTTGATATGTTATTCTCCAAGAAGTCAGATTATCGGCCAACTTAAATTTTAATGTACAGTTTCCGTTTTTATCGGTTGTTACAGTTTTAAATATATTTGTGTCCTTGAAATCATCTCTGAAACTATCGTAGTAATCTCCGCCGCCGCCTTTCTCGGCTCCGCCGTTTTCATCTGCGCTTATGTCGATGTTTGACAGGTAGACTGCATTTAATCCCGTATTCCATGAGTATATATATATTGAGTTCAATGTATCCACATATTTTTCAAATGATGCAAAATAAGCTTCATCCACAACAGATATATTTACATCTGCAACACATGGTTTATTGTTTTCATCCTTAGCCTTAATATTTAATACAACCTCTTCCCCCGGGCGGTATTCTTCTTTATTTGTTTCTACATCAAAATGTATTTGTTTTTCTGTTGTATCATAGTATAAAAAGTCTATAAACTCTGCAGGATACATGTAGCCATTCTTAATATATACGCTGTTAATCATAACATTTGGTATATAGTCTTCTTTGAATGAGAGAGCTGCATTTGTGCTGTCCGTTATTTTGTAGTCAATTAATCCATCTCTCATCATGAGAAGAATAAGTTTATCATTCTCTGTATTTTCAACATTTTCATGGTTATATTTAAGCTGCAGATTTAAATTGTCATTTAATCTGTAGCTTTTCTTGTCACCGGTTTTTTCAAGGCTGTAATATAATTTTTGGTAATTATAACGTGCATTTCCATTTATATAAGCTTCCTCCTGTATTCCCCCGATACCGTCTTCATATGCTGCAACCACCTTGTAGCTTCTTTCGGGATTGAAGTTTGGAATTGCAATTGTCGCATATCCGTTAACTGTGTCTATCACATCGCTGTAAATATTATTTTCAATCAGCTTATAATCATAATCAATTACATTTACCTTATTAATATAATCGTAATGCTCACCCTTTTTTATTTTCTCGTGGTAGGATTCAATAATATTTATATGTATTTTATCATTTAGCGGATTGCTTCTTAAGTCCTTGTAGTCGTTGTAGTCATCAGATTTATACTTTGAATTGTCCAATTCATGGAATAGAATATCGATAGAATTCTCAGAAAAGCTGTTTTGTTCTATTTCAAGCATTTTGTGTTTTGGGAAAATTTCAAATCTGCTTGAAGTGCTAACTGATTTATCTTCTGCCGTTGCATTCCATGCACTTACGTTAATGGTTACAGGTCTCCAATTGTTGCTTGTTAACCTCGTATTAAAGTTCCACACGGCTTTTCCAAATTCGTCTAAGGCAGCCAAGCTGTCAATGTTGTCATATTCGGCATAACCGTTGTAGCTGTAGCAATAGGCATTTAAACTAAGCTCTAAATTCGGCAATGGATAACCGTCAAAGAAATTGGCGCTTAATTTATATTCTATATCCTCGTTGCTGTATACAAATTCCTTGTCAAACTCACTTTTTAAAGTATACAAAGGCTTTGTATATTTCATTATGGATATATATTCGGTTGAAATCATTGTGTCATTATCATATACATTAATGCGGCAATTCGTGGAAGTTATATCATTTATTTCAAATTCTGTTTGATAGGTGCCTATATCCGACAAATCAACTGTCTTTTCTTCAAGTATCAAATCGGTATCGGTTTCTACCAGCTCTATTTTAACCTGATTTAAAGATTTATCATCTTTATGTCTTGCAAAACCCCATACATTAATTTTATCCGTAGGCAAATAAACAGGTCTGTCTGTATCAATATATCTCATATATTCGTATGCCTCGGTCTGACTTCTGTAAAAATAGCTTCCGAAATGAAAGCTTTCCGCATAAATAAAATCACTGAAACCTTTTGCTTCAACTCTCATCAAGATAGCCTTATCTTTATAAACTAAAGTATCCTTATCAACTACAAGTATACCGTTATTATCTGTGAAACCTAAATGCTCACCGTTTACAACTACTGCGGCATCTACAATTCCATTGCTGTTTTTACCTTCTGCAGCATACACAAAAATTTGATTGTCAAAGAAAGCATTGTAAATCAACATGTCATTTATCTGAAGGAAGTGATAATTTTTCTCATCATCACTGATAAACTCCAACAAATAATATCCCTTTGCCAAATCGGGAAGCTCAAATATTCCTTTGGGGCTGTTGTATCTGTATATGATATTGGGTTTTTGCTTTATAGTGTTGATTTTGGCTATTCCTTCAATGCCTTCAACAGTATCCACGGTCTTTATAAATTTTCCTGTTTCTGCAAAATACTTAATATTATCTGCAAAGTAATCTGCATTTGAATACTGATAAATATTAATGTCAAACTCCATATTTTCATCATTTATATATGCCTCAATCATTTTTACATTGTCAACATAAATGTTGGTCAATGGACTGTCGAAATATACTTGGGAATATTTTTCCAGCTTAGTATTGAAGGTAAAGGTGTAGTCTTCTTCTAATTTCTGCTCACTGTCCTTAAGCCCATATCCCTTTTTTATTGTAACGGTATATTGTATATTTTCCTCCAATTTATCAGGAACAAAAATAACGGTATTGTCCTTATAAATAAATTTTCCTTCAACATGGGGCTTAATTTCAAAGTAATCATCTATTTCGACAAGGTCATTAAGCGTAAAATACATTTCTATTCCCGAATCAGCCGGAACAAATCTGCTGTCGTCGGTAGGGATTGTTTTTTCAATTTCAAGTTTTTTCTTTGTTTGAAATGCCCATGAATAATTATATCCTTCATCATTTAGCTTAATTTGATATACCATGTCATTTTCTAATTCTGCAGACGGAATAATATTATGTACCGTTGCTGACAATTTTTCTATTTTATATTCTTGAGCAGGGATTATCTTAAGATTATTCTTTATAAAGTTATTGTTAATTTCCTCCTTTGAAGTTAATTGAAACGCAGAAGTTTTATCAATTCCTTGCTTGTCGGTGACGAGGGCAATTAATTCATATTTATCTTCAGCCTTATTCTCTATAGGCAAAGGAACGTTTTCAGGCAATATATTTTCCGCTTTTTTACAAGACGAAAATATAATGCACATACATAAGATTAACCATAATATTTTTTTCATTTTCTCCTCCAAATGCTTGTATATAAAAAGTATATCACTTATTATATGACGATACAATAATGAAAATAGTTCAAAAAACCTGACATTATTATATAGCAGATATAGTTAAGTTAAAATAAGAGTGATCTCATTTAGATTTAATTAACCGCATTTTAAAAACAGCTGTTGACATTTTATAAAATTAGAAGTATATTTACATTAGTAAATTAGTAGGTTAGTAAATAAGTAAGTTAGTAAATTGACAGGATGGAAAATTGAAAGATGAGGAGAATGAAATGAAAATTCCAACTACTTTAAAACATAAACCGGTAATTGTTTCAGAAAATTATGAAAATGTTGACGGGAGAAATGCATATAATTCAGATGCAAAGGGTCTGTCCTTGGGACTTGCTCAGTGGAATGACAGAGGCAAGGTTGATATATCTGCAAAGGTGTGGAGATATACGGGAGAGAAATGGTCAAGACAATCGGAGGAGCTTCCTCTTCACAGGGTTTTGGATTTGGCGATACTTATTTTAAGAGCACGGCTTTATTTCGGGGAAGCATATAGGCATAAAAAGCTCTATGATACAGAAAATACAGTCATTGATAGGGTGGGCATGCAGGGCGATGCCATGACTGTGGAAGTTTGCACTGACAACGAAAAAATAGATGAGGATATCCGATTATTCAGACAGGCATTAAGCGATGATGATGAGATAATTGGAGAAAGACTTAAAATTTTATCAAGATTATTAAATGAAATGGGATATGGCGGCAGGTAACATGGATAGAAAAAAAGAATTAAAAGAACAATATAAACAAATGAAAACAGAAATGGGAATATTCATTGTTCAGAATAAAATCAACAATAAATATCTTTTAGTACCGACTCAAAATTTAAAGGGAATGATAAACAGAGTTAGGTTTCAGCTAAATAGCGGAGGGCATCCGAACCGGGAGCTCCAAGCCGAATGGAATGAATTCAGAGAAGATAGTTTTGAAATTAAAATACTTGAAACTTTAGATTATGACAAGGATGAATCCAAGACAGACTACTCTGAAGAGCTTGAGATAATGAAAATTATGTGGACTGAAAAGCTATCAGAAAATATGACAGGGTATAATTCCTGATTAGCTCCCCACTCACAGTCAAAAAACATTTTGTAAAAGCATAATTATATGATATACTTTTTATAAAAAGAAATTATAAATTATAGCTATAATTATCGGAGGTATGTATGCAAGAATTTTCGATTAAAAAATTATCTATCGCCGACTTTGAGAATATACAAACAGAAACAGGTATTATTTATGAGCTGATTGATGGTCAAGTAGTTATGTCTCGACCAACAATTCAGCATCAGCGCTTGTTAACCGTATTAAGCAGTGAGTTGCACCAGTATTTTAAAAATAAATCTTGCGGAACATATTCAGAAATAGAAGTTAAACTTAATGAAAACATTTTGGTTCCTGATATATCTATAATTTGTGATGATACTAAAATTACTAATCAAAGATATAATGGTGCACCAACTTTAGTTATCGAAATTCTGAGTCCCTCTAATCAATACAATGACACATTTGTTAAATTAAATAAATATGAGATTTTCGGAGTAG
>DAIMMU010000141.1:0-6851 GCA_036720515.1 Sedimentibacter sp. | reverse complement strand
TCCCTTCTGTAAATACTTAGTAATATTATTAGTTAATACCTAAATATTATCACATGGAAAATATCAATTCAATAGCAATTTAACAATTACAGAAAAACCTTTAAAGAGGAAAAAGATCCTTCGCTTACTTAGCCAAGCTAAGCGTAAGGATCTTTCTTTGTTAATCTGCTGCTACTACAGCACCTTCATAATTGTCAGCTATAAATTGTTTAACTTTATCGCTTTTTAATGCTTCTATCAAAGCTTTCGTTTTTTCAGTCTCTTCATTTCCCTTTTTAACGCAAAGGATATTTGCATATGTTTGTGCGGCTTCTGATTCTTGCTCTTCTTTTGCCAATGCATCATTTTCAACATTAAATCCTGCTTCAAGTGCATAGTTGCCGTTTAGAACTACAAAGTCTGTTTCAGCGACAACTCTTGCAACCTGTGCGGCTTCAAGCTCGACAATATCCACATTGTGCGGATTATCAACTATATCTTTTTTTGTTGCAGTAAGTCCGGCTCCTTCTTTAATTCTTATTATCCCGTTAGCCTCAAGTAACAAAAGTGCCCTTGCTTCATTGGTTGTATCATTAGGAACTGCTATTGCGGCACCGTCGGGTATATTTGACAGGTCATTTGATTTTCCGGGATAAATTCCTAATGGCTCAAAATGAACTGCCGCAACAGAAACAATATTTGTTCCTTTTTCTTCATTGAAGTTATCCAAGTATGGTTTGTGCTGGAAGAAATTTGCATCAACATCTCCTGCTTCAACTACCATATTTGGCTGTACATAATCTGCAAATTCAATAACTTCCAATTCAAATCCTTTATCAGCCAAATCCGTTTTAACCTGTGCTAATATTTCCGCATGCGGCACAGATGAGGCTGCAACTTTAATCTTTGTAAGTTCTGTTTCACCTGATGGTGTCTCTCCGGCAGGTGTTTGTTCAGATGGTGCAGGCTCATTTTTTGCACATCCGAAAGCTGTAACGGCAAATGTCACTATTAATGCCAATAAAAATAACTTTTTTATATTCTTCATAATTTTTCTCCTTCTGATTTCAATTTACGAGATATTTTACCCTTAGGTCAGATTACTCTTTTATCTGTTTTTCTTGCGATTTTCATTCCTATAAGCTGGAGCACCTGTACTAAAATCACCATAAGTATAACAGTAATAATCATAATATCAGCTTCATACCTGTAATATCCGTATCTTATGGCAATATCTCCAAGTCCTCCGCCGCCGACAAATCCTGCCATGGCGGAATAACTTAATATTGTACCTATTGCAATTGTACCTCCCACAATCAAGGAAGTCTTTGCCTCAGGTATCAGTACTTTTAAAATAATTGTTGAAAGAGATGCACCCATACTCTTGGCTGCTTCTATTACTCCGTGATCAACCTCCTGAAGTGAAGATTCAATCAATCTTGCTATAAATGGTGTGGATGCAACCACTAATGGAACTATTGTTGCAGTCGAGCCGTAACTTTTGCCGGCTATAAAAGTTGTCAGCGGCTGAATTGCAACCAATAGTATTAAAAATGGAACTGATCGCCCAATATTTACAGCAATGTCCAAAAATCTATTTAAAAATCCCATAGGATGTAAACCGTCTTCTCTTGTAACAACCAAGGCAACTCCAAGAGGCAGTGCCAATATATAAGCAACTATGGATGAGACAAGGGTCATATATAATGTGTTAACTGTTTCCCTGCTAAGCATTTGCATATTTTCTTTAAGAAGCTCAATAATTGTTTCAATTACCCACATAATTTATCAACTCCTCCACATTAATATTAATATTTCGCAGATAGCTTATTACCTTGTCCGATAAATTTTTATCCTCCGGAAGCTGCAGCACCATCTGTCCATATGCTTTACCATTTATATCTTTCATGTCTGCAAACAGAATATTTACCTGAGCTTTAATTTCCAAAACCAAATTTGCAATAATCGGTTCATGGGATGATTTTCCGTCAAATACGATGCGTATAACTCTTTTGCCTCTCATTTCTTCAACATAAGCAGGATTGTTGTTATATACAAGTTTTTTTGCGGCATCTGTCTTCGGATTTGAAAAAACATCTTCCACCAATCCGGTTTCAGCCAAAGCACCATTGTCAATTATTGCAACATGGCTGCAAATCTCCTCTACAACGGACATTTCATGAGTTATGATAACTATTGTAATCCCGAACCTTTTGTTTATATCCTTTAATAATGCAAGTATTGAACGTGTTGTGGTAGGGTCAAGTGCACTTGTTGCTTCATCACAAAGAAGTATCTCCGGATTTGTGGCAAGAGCTCTTGCAATCGCAACCCTTTGCTTCTGACCTCCGCTTAACTGGGATGGATATGCTTTCTTTTTATCTGTAAGCCCTACAATCTCCAAAAGTTCTGCCGCTCTTTTTCTGCCTTTATTTTTGCTCATGCCTGCAATTTCCAATGGAAAGCAAATATTGTCCTCTACTGTTCTTTGCATCAGCAGGTTAAATTGCTGAAAAATCATGCCTATCTGCTGCCTAACATGTCTAAGCTCTCTATCATTTAAAAGGGATAAATCCTTATCTCCTATGATAATAGTACCCTCCGTAGGCTTTTCCAAAAAATTGATGCATCTTACCAAGGTGCTTTTACCTGCGCCGCTCATGCCTATAATTCCAAAAATATCGCTTTTATTAATGTTAAGGTTAATTCCGGAAAGAGCAGTTACTGTGTTGTTCTGACTTGTAAATTCTTTTTGTAAATCCTTTATTTGAATAAATGGTGTCGTCCCCACTGATGTTCCTCCTTATTATTTAGCTGCAATATCCTTAACAACCTCGCTTGCAATAATCAGCCCCGCTACGGAGGGTACAAATGATACGCTTCCGGGTACGGCACGTCTTTTTGTCGGCTTTCTTTCGGTACCGGTAGGACATCCACAGCTGTCTTTGCAGTCTTCTCCCTCATCTATCGGTATTATGGGGTTTTCTTTTGAATATACAACCTTTAAACTTTTAATTTCCCGTTTTTTCAGTTCATGGCGCATTACTTTAGCCAATGGGTCAACGGAAGTTTTATAAATATCAGTAACCTCAAGCATAGTTGGATTTAATTTATTTCCTGCGCCCATACTGCTTATTATTGGTATATTGTTTGCTTTAGCTCTGACTATCAATTCTAACTTAGCGGTTACCGTATCAATGGCATCCACAATATAATCATAAGCACTCAAATCATATTCATCAGCATTGTCAGGCATGTAAAAAACCTGATATCCTGTTACATTTGCATTCGGGTTAATTTCCTTAATCCTTTCTGCCATTACTTCAACCTTTTTTCTACCGATTGTTTTTCTTGTGGCAATTATCTGCCTGTTTATATTGGTCAGGCATACCTTATCGTCATCAAACAGTGCGAAGTTTCCTACACCGCACCTTGCCAGAGCTTCAACCGCAAATGTACCTACTCCTCCGATGCCAAAAACCGCAACTGTTGAGTTTTTTAATTTTTCCATTGCTTCTTTACCTAAAAGAAGCTGTGTTCTTGAAAATTCGTTTAGCATATATGGCATCACCAATTCTTGCATACATCAATCCATGTGCTGCTTTTTGATGTTTCCTCCAATTCTTCCAAGGTAAGCTCTATGGCAGAGTTGCCGGTACCGCATGCCGGGAACATAGTCTTAAATCTTTGCATTGATTCATCCAAATATACTTTTACGGTTTCCGGTAATGCAAAGGGACAAACCCCTCCTATAACATGACCGGTAAATTTCACCGTATCCTCAGGGGAAAGCATCCTTGCTTTAAACCCGAAGTAATCCTTAAACTTTCTGTTGTCTATTTTAGCATCTCCCGCTACAACTATTACCATTGCACCGTCACCGTTATAAAATGATAAAGACTTTGCAATTCTTGCCTCTTCCGTTCCCAAGGCATTTGCCGCCAGTTCAACGGTTGCCGTGGATTCGCCCATTTCAAGAATGTCATTGTCCTTGTTAAATTGTTTTAAATACTCTCTTACTTTTTCTATAGACATTTCAATCCTCCATATAAAAAACCCTCTACGAAGAGAGGGAATATTTTTAGTCCATCTCCTCATCTTCCAAAGTAAAAACTTTGTCGGAATTAGCACCTTTCAGAATACTGTAGGTTGCCGAGACATCACAGGGCCGATCCCTCCGTCTCTCTCGATAAGAAGTCTTATTTAATTGTTAGTGTTTACTTTATACCATCAAAACAGCTTTGTCAAGGGTTTTTTTATTTTATCAGCTTATCTAAATGAATATAACTTTTCAGTTCCTGAAGCTTGTCTTTTGAAAGAGGGGGAATTCCCTCCAACTTATATTTTATGTTTAATTCTTTATATTTAAATACACCCAACGTGTGATAAGGCAGCAGTTCTACCTTCTGAATCAATTTATCCGGAAAAGTTTTCACTTCTTCCTCAAATTCCAGCATATGCTCCTTCGTGTCATTTATTCCCGGAGTTACAACATGCTTCAGCCATAGCTGCTTTTCATTTTTTATGACGGCTTCTTTGAAGCAATGGTATAAGCTTATGGAACTGCCTGTTATTTTTTTGTATTTTTCTGGATTTGAATGCTTTATATCAAGAATTACCAGATCCGTATATTTAAGTATTTCATCATAATCGCCATAGCCTGTTCCCGAAGTATCTACAACCGTATGGATTCCTTCTTCTTTGCACAGCTTTAGGCACTCCATAAGAAATTCCGGCTGCCTTAATGGTTCTCCTCCCGAAAAAGTTATACCTCCGTTGTTATGCTTGAAATAAGGCATATACCTTTTAGCCTTTTCTGCAATATAAGCGGCGGTGACGCTGTCCCCGGGCATTTTTGCAGCCCAGGTGTCAGGGTTGTGGCAATATATGCACCGCAAAATACAGCCTTGGAAAAATACTATCATTCTGAGCCCAGGTCCGTCTAATGTACCTAATGTTTCAATTGAATGAATATATCCCTCAGCCATTTTTTACATCCTGTCATGGAATGTTCTGCCGATTACATCCAACTGTTGTTCCTTTGTCAACCTGTTGAAATTTACCGCATAACCGGATACTCTTATTGTCAGGTTGGGATATTTTTCGGGATTCTCCATCGCATCGTAAAGTGTCTCCCTGTTTAATACATTGACATTAATATGATGAGCCCCCTGAGCAAAATATCCATCTAAAATATTAGACAAATTATCTGCTCTGTGCCGCTGAAGTTTCCCAAGGGTTTGGGGAACCACCGTAAATGTATTTGAAATTCCGTCTTCGCAAATATCCTTGTATTTGAGTTTTGCAACCGAATTCAAGGATGCCAATATGCCGCTTTTATCCCTTCCGTTCATGGGATTTGCCCCCGGTGCAAAGGGTTGCCCTGCTTTTCTTCCGTCGGGGGTTGCTCCGGTTTTCTTGCCGTAAACAACATTGGAGGTAATAGTCAGTATGGAGAGGGTATGTTTTGCATTTCTGTAAGTCGGATGTTTTTTTAGCTCATGTGAAAAGAATTCCGTCAATTCTACGGCAATACTGTCTACCCGGTCGTCATCATTGCCGTACATTGGATATTCGCCTTCAATTATAAAGTCCTCCGTTATGCCATCCAAGCCATAAACCGGCTTAACGCGGGCATATTTTACAGCACTTAAAGAGTCTGCCGCGATTGACAGCCCCGCCACTCCAAAAGCCATCAGTCTTCTCACATTGTAGTCATGAAGCGCCATAAGCCCTGATTCGTAAGCGTATTTATCGTGCATGTAATGAATTATGTTCATGGTGTTCACATACAGCTCTGCCACATATTCCAATACCTTTTTGTAATTTGTAAGAACTTCTTTGTACTCTAACACATCCGAGCTGATTTTATCAATATTTTCAATAACTTTTTCCTTGCTGATTTCATCCACACCGCCGTTAATAGCCAGCAGCAATGATTTTGCCAGATTACATCTCGCTCCGAAAAACTGCATGTCCTTGCCCAGCGCCATTGCGGATACACAGCATGCAATGCCGTAATCATCACCGTAAACAGGTCTCATAATATCATCATTTTCATATTGGATGGCTGATGTTTCAACGGACATATTGCTGCAGTATCTTTTAAAGTCTTCCGGAAGCTCTTCAGACCATAGAACTGTCATGTTGGGCTCCGGTGCGGATGACAGATTAGTCAGCGTGTGCAAAAATCTGAAGGTTGTTTTCGAAACCAAGGTTCTGCCGTCAATTCCCATTCCACCCAACGCTTCCGTAACCCAGTTGGGGTCTCCGGCAAATAATTCATTGTATTCCGGAGTTCTCAAATGACGTACCATTCTCAATTTTAGAACAAACTGGTCGATTATTTCCTGAGCTTCCTCCTCTGTAAGGATGCCCCTTTGAAAATCCCTCTCAATATATATGTCAATAAAGGTACTGGTTCTGCCCAGTGACATGGCGGCTCCGTTATTTTCTTTAACGCCTGCCAGATACCCGAAATAAACTGCCTGCACAGCTTCCGCAGCGTTGGAGGCAGGCTTGGAAATGTTTATGCCGTATTTTGCAGCCATTGACTTCATGGCATTTAATGCCTTGAGCTGCTCTTTAATTTCTTCCCTTGCCCTGATATTTTCTTCATTCATTGGGAATTTTACATTATTGTATTCTTCCTTTTTCTTTTCAATCAAAAAATCCGTTCCGTATAGGGCGACCCTTCTGTAATCTCCGATTATTCTGCCCCTGCCATATGCATCCGGAA
Source organism: Sedimentibacter sp. (assembly GCA_036720515.1). Lineage (GTDB taxonomy): Bacteria > Bacillota > Clostridia > Tissierellales > Sedimentibacteraceae > Sedimentibacter. The sequence goes on along the minus strand of DAIMMU010000141.1, from coordinate 133 downwards.
GCCCTGTCAGAAGTCCTGAGCTTCTTGCAGATAAAATTTCAGGAGTATAAGCATCAAAAACTCCTTCATTGTGGGTTTTTCTATACTTGTGAAACTCATCGGTTATGCTGCTTCCCGCATAACCGTATGCATT
>DAIMMU010000140.1:0-6857 GCA_036720515.1 Sedimentibacter sp. | reverse complement strand
AACAGGACCTACTATCTTTTTCAAATCAAATATTGGTGCCATATAATCCCCCGCAGTATATGTAAGCATCAAAATTAAAAAAATGGGTGTAATCATTAAAACCTTAAACTCAAATCTTTTACCTGAAATCAAGGATGCTATTTCCTGCTGTATTTCTATTTTTTCCCCGATAATCTGTGATGTAGAGCGTGTAATTTGGATAATATCACCGCCGGTTCTTTTGCATGTGCGAAAAACATCCGTAAAATTGTCTATATCCTCAATATGTGCCCTTTTTGCAAATTGCAAAAACATATCCTCAACTGTTTCATTCATGTCTATGCCCCGGATTATATATGAAATCTCTTTAATTATATAAGTATCGTCGTCGGGATAAATAATACGCAGATCTTTTAAAGATTCCTTCAAAGCCAACTCTACCGATCTGCCTGAAGACAAAGAAGATGACAAGGAATACAACATATCTTTAAACTGCACAGTTAAATCCTTTTTGCGTCTTTCAATTATTTGCTTTGTTCTTATCTTTGGCCATTTTATTGCAAATATCATGAAAGTCGAAGAAAGTATAATGTTTTGATAAAACACATATCCTAATGCAAACAATGCGGCAGCCGCAATAACAATATTGAAAATACGCTCGTTTTTGCTCATAATATAAATTCTGTAGTCAGTCAATCCATCTGTGTATTCTTCCATTTTTCCCCCTTATACCTTATCTGATATCCCGGACATTTGAAACTTCATTTTATTAATCATTTCATTATTTGTTCTTACAAGACTGCCAATGATACTTTTATTTTCATCCTCCCCTGTTTCTTCAAATTTATAAAGTGTGTTTAATTGTATTTCTCCATTTTCAATACCCGCTATTTCACTTATTTCAACAGTTCTTCTGGACTTATCGCGCAAGCGTGCAAGTTGTATAACTATGTCGATGGCTGAGGCAATTTGCTGCCGTATTGCTTCCAACGGTATGTTTGCACCTGAGAGAACCATAGTTTCAAGCCTTGATAATATATCCCTTGTAGAATTCGCATGACCTGTAGACAGAGAGCCGTCATGACCCGTATTCATTGCTTGTAGCATATCCAGCGCCTCTTGTCCCCTCACCTCTCCCACTACAATGCGCTCCGGTCTCATCCTCAATGATGATTTAATCAAGTCTCTGATGGTAACCTCTCCCCTGCCCTCCATATTAGCATTCCTTGTTTCAAGCCTGACAAGATTAGCAATACCCTTTATTTGAAGCTCTGCCGAATCTTCAATTGTAATAACTCTCTCATCATGCGGTATAAAGTTACTCATTGCATTGAGAAAAGTTGTCTTTCCGCATCCTGTTCCGCCGCTTATAAATATGTTGTATTTTGCCCTAACAATCCTCTCCAAAAAATCTGCCACCTCAGTTGTTATTGACTTATATTCGATAAGCTTCTTTACGGTCATAGGATCTTCAGGGAACTTACGAATAGTAACAGTCGGACCTGATAATGCTATAGGTGGTAAAACCACACTAACACGCGAGCCGTCTTTTAAACGTGCATCGACAATAGGTGTAGCTTCATTAACAGTCCTGTTTACCTTTGAGACAATATTCTGAATAACATTTTCCAATTTCTCATTGTTTCCAAAGCTTATATCTGTTTTGAACAATCTGCCATTCTGTTCTATAAATATATTATCTGAACCATTAATCATAATTTCAGTAACAGATGGGTCATCCACCAAAGGCTGTAAAACATCCAGACCTCGCATAGAATTAAATACATTATCAAAAATATGCTTTTTATCCATCAGACATAAGTATTCTTCCTGTGATTTTTCAGAAATAACCTCATGTATAACTGCTCTTATATCATCATCTGATAAATTTCTCTTTAAATCCAGCCTCTCAGAAACAATTTTCCTTATTATAAGCGAATAACCTGCTATATCATCAATCATTATCTTCCCTCCAGCACTTTAGAAACAAACACGCTAAAGATTTCCGGCATTGTCCCTATTGCATAAAAGAGATTATTAACATCTGATAATGCGGGAGTTAGCGGCATAATAACATCAGGAGATTCCAAGTTAAAAATACCAACGTCATTGACATTAAGCTTTGTACTTCCATGTACCTTATTGACTGCAAGGTGTGTTTTCGCAATTAAACCGTTCATTTCCTTTCGCATCTTAATTTCTTTCATTAGGATACGAATTTTGCTCAAAGACATAAAATCCATTGTAAAAGGCATCAAGATTACATCGCACGCTTCAAGCAAATCATGTTTTTGTTCATTAAAATCACTGTCAAAATCAATTACAACTACATCGAATTCTCCAATTGCATCTATCTCATGAATCAATCTTATTTTTTCCTGTGTTGTTAACTCATTAAACTCAAGTGCGCTTTCTGGTGGATTTATATAACTCACTTTTAACTTTTCATCCTTATATTGATTGGATATAATCTGAAGTGCTACATTTGAACCTTTCGTTTTTAGAGAAAGAAAGATATCCGAGAAATTTCCCTTCGGTGCATAATTTAAAAATTCTGATGTAGAATTAAATACTTCGTAGTTAAGATAAAATACTTTTTTCCCAACATTTGCAAAGTGCTTTGACAATGCAAGAGATATAGTTGTTTTACCGCATCCACCGACGGGAGAATAAACACCTATAATCTTAGTCTTTTTATTTATATTTGAAACATTTCCAACCTTACCGGTTTTTTCAGCATAAATAATTAAAATTTCTTTAATCATTTTTTCTGTTTTTTGATACTTATTTATGCTGCATAGTTCTGCATTATAATTTGAACTATTTGAAAGCAATATTTTTACGGATATATTATCGAAGTTACTAATATTATCTATAAAATCTTCGGTAAAAAGAATTATATCAGTGCTCATTCCATCATTAATATATTTTGCTAAACTATCCTTTGATGTAAAAGAATAAACGTCAAATCTGTGTGTTTTTTCAATAAAATAATTAGTGAGCTTATCTAAGTAAATCTCATCTAAGTCAGCTAAAATAATACTTATCTTTTCCATCTAATCCTCCGTTACATAATTAGGTAAATTCATTAATATTGGTTTAATTTCCTCATATAAAACTATCAATTTCAGTTCAAAAAAATTTGATTATATAAATAAAATATTGCATTAAAAAAGATGACAATTATATTTATTATAATAAAATTGCCATCTTTTTGTTAACAATGTAACTTTTAACCATAAAAATGTAATAATTAATGTCTGCTAATTATTGTTTATCTTCAAAAGAGCTGTTGCATTAAAAAGATTATTGCTGCTTTCTATTAGAAACTCGCCATCATACTTTTCGGTTATTTCTCTTATAATTTTGATACCATATCCATGGTCTTTCTTATTTTCTTTTGTGGAAGCAAAGTATCCTTTATTGTAATTGATATATTCCCCATTAAAAGGATTTTGACATTTTACTATAAAATACCCTTTCTTTTCTCCCATCTTAACATCAATTTTCCTCTGTTCCTCAGGAAGTTTAATTACGGCTTCAATAGCATTATCCAATAGGTTTGAAATAAGGTTACACATATCTATATCTTCCATCTTAAAAGACCTTATTTTCTCCATGCGTATAATCAATATCTATATTATTATTTTTAGCTTTTGATTCCTTAATTGTCAAAACTGTATCTACAATTATATTCCCACTGTTATAGGCTACTTTAGTTAATTTTATTCCATGCTCAATTTCTAAAAGCATTTCCCTTGAGGACTGCGAATTGTTTTCAAGCATCAATAATGCAGTCTGCAATTGATTTACTATATCATGCCTTAGCTTCCTTGTATCCTCCAAATATACTGCCGCAAGATTATAGTACTCATGAATGTTCTCTTTTTGAATTTTCAAGAATTCTATTTCACGTTTTTGCTCCTGTACTTTCAAAGATTCCACTAAATCAAATTGTATCCCATAATACACTGCAACTATAAAAAAAGAATTAAAAGCCCCCAAGAATAAAGTATTTTCAGATGGATTATTTATAACTCTCATATAAATCAGCATAAGTATTTCTAATTGAAAAACAAAAAAGATTACTATATAAATAATGGCCCTTGTTTTAATATTCCACGGGGTTTTTTCTCGATATATGAGATAAACAGAAGAGCTTGTGGCAAATATAGTACAAAACAAATAAATTCCAATCATTTTAATATGATACGATGAATACAACCATCCATTGTAAAATTCAGAAAAATCTATACCTATCAATGCAGCATATAAAAATATTCCCGCATATTCTGAAAAGATAATAAATATAAACATAAGAAAAATATATTTGCTAATTTGTCTAATGCTGTTTTTTGTAATTACTTTTGTAATAACTATTCCACAAATAGAAAACAAAATTATTTTGTATGCATATGCACTAATCTTATTAACTTCTAAAAGACCTAAATATCTATATAAAGTCAATAGGAAGGTTTGTAATATTAACATTGATATTACAGAAACTGCCTTAGAATATTTGTTTTCTGACAGTCTTGATATAAACAGTGAAAACATAAGCATTTGCGTAAAAGATAACAGACCGTTTGTAATAGTCCAACTCATAAACATACCCTCACTAATAAGCTTATTAATTTATAAGATATCACTTAAATATTTCATCAGCTGTTTCTTTGTGTTTCCATACTTATTTTGGCTCACCGGCACATATGTTCCATCATTAAGAACAAATCCTGAGGAAGTAAGGTTGCTCACATAATTCATATTTACGATAAAGCTCTGATGGCACCGGATAAAATTATTAGAAAGCTTCACCATTACATCGTCAAGCTTACCGTAAAATTCAATAGTTCTGTTAAGTTCATGTATTATAACAATTCGTTTCTTGCTCTCTATATATTTTATTTTTCGTATAGTTGTGCGAACAACGGAACCTTTCGAACTGTAAAACATTGTATTTTTTCGGTCATTTTCTATTTCCTCTTCTACTCTTTCTAATGCTGCTTCAAGTTTTTTTTCATCTATTGGTTTAGTTAAAAAATAAGTTGGGTATGTTTCAAATATATCCGGAGAATACTGCACATGCGCCGTAATAAAAATAATTTTTACTCCTTCATACTGCTCCTTAATTTGTCTTGCTATATCAATTCCACTTTCTACACCTAAATCAATGTCAATAAATAATACATCTACATCACCATTAACAACATCAACAATATATGTATAAGCGCTAAACCCTGTTGTAAATTTAACTACCTTGCACTCTTTTCCCAGTTTCTTTTTCAGCATATTTGAAAGCTTATCAACAATAAATACATCATCATCACATAAAACAATATTATCCATAACATCCCTCAATACAATGCTATCAATATATTTTTATTTAATTCTATTATTTTACATATTGTACCATCATTTCTAATAACATTAAAGAACTTTATTGGTTTTCAATATCATAATCCTCTATAGATTCAAACATTTTATTATTAAAACTTTTAAACGTTTTTTTCATATTTGCACATACATTGTACTTAAAATATAAGATTTTATCATTATTTAAATATTCATACCAATAATAATCTTCATTATTCTGGTCAAATTTATAAACATTCCTTTCTTGGTTGGTTGCGCTGATGAAGTTTGCTCTTTCGTCAAATCCAAGAATGTACACGGGCATGGATTACTGGGATGGATTTTCTTATCCACTTGAATTTTATTGTTTTAATGACTGTAGCCTTACAACCATATTATACCATCAGTTATTCAAATGTACACAGCAATTAAATTCTTAGATGTACAATAATTTGCATAGGCGATAATCGAATATTATACGATAAGAATAATTATGAAATTATTGTAAATAATACCACTATTATCAGGAAAAGGGTGTGTATATGCGAATACCAAGACATATAGGGCTTATACCAGACGGGAACAGAAGGTGGGCTCAAGACAAAGGACTACAAAAACAGGATGGTTATAATTTTGGGCTTGACCCCGGACTTGCAGCTTTAAAATTAGCCGAAGAATATGGAATTGAAATTACATATTACGGTTTTACCACTGATAACTGCAAGAGACCAAAAATTCAAATTGAATCATTTGTTAAGGCTTGCGTAGATGCTATCAATATAATTGCAAAAGAAAATGTTTCACTGCTTGTTCTTGGAAACACTAAATCATCAATGTTTCCAAAAGAATTATTAAAATATACTAAAAGGACTAATATAGGAAATGGAGGCATCAAGGTTAATTTTCTGGTCAATTATGGGTGGGATTGGGATATATCAAATATTAATGCAAATAGCTCTAACCGAAAAACAGTACGACTTCCATTTGGCATATCAATTACATTAAACTTCGTATAAACATGACAGTTTCTTCTTCGCCATCGGCATTAAACAATTGAACCTGTGGAACAAAGACATAGAGAGTCTCATGTTCAAAGCCCGGATTAACATTTTGTAAATTGCATTACCTTCAAAGAATATACCACGTACACTATCGAAAAGAAATTCACAGTTACCGCGGCGTTCTTCATGCAAATTTTCAATCACTGCACAATCAAGCTGTCTAAGCAGTACATCTGTATTATTTTTTACATTTTTATTAATAGGCATGTCCTTACCTGCAATAAACATTTCAATTTCAAATATTTCATATTGTTTTTTTCTAATGAATGACCGACATTTTCTACATTATGCCTGAAGCGTATCACGAACAGCAGAACCTTGAGCTAAGATAAGACCGCAGACAAAAGGATACTATCACAAAGGTTGTAAAGGGTCTCCGGATACGCCTCCGATGACTGGGGTGTACTTTATATAGTTTACTTCAAATTCTAATAAAATAGCTTTGTATATTCTGTCTGTGTATCA
>DAIMMU010000139.1:0-6861 GCA_036720515.1 Sedimentibacter sp. | reverse complement strand
CAATTCGTGAAGTTATTATGGCAAAGCAGGAAGCTGCCGAAATATTAATGGCTCATGGAATGGGATGTGTAGGTTGCCCAAGTGCTCAAATGGAAACGCTGGAAGAAGCTGCAGCAGTACACGGTATGAATTTAGAACATTTATTAGCTGCTTTAAATAAATAGGAACCTGTCGCAGTCGGAGATTGCATTAAGGAACCTTATTTTCTAAACAAAAACCGGCAATCATTGCCGGTTTTTATATTTAAAAGCAATCTAAAAACAGCTGTTTTTGTTGCTTACTTATATTATTTACATATTTTAAATAATTACTATGTAAATATTTTAGCTAATTAGTTAATTATGTAAACTGCAATCTAAATTCTTTGCATGACGTGTTTATAATATTTCGTCCAATTTAGCCTTGTCAAAACCTACAACCACTTCGTCATCGATAATAATTATGGGAACTCCCATATATCCCATGGAAATCAATTCTTTCCTTGCTTCCTGGTCTGATGATACGTTCTTTTCATCATATTCGTATCCTTTTTCTTTCAAATATTCCTTTGCGGTAACACAATTCGGACATGTTGAGCTTGAATAAATTTTTATATTTTTCATTTTTATTCCTCCAATTTATTGTTTTTTAGCTGTTCATTACTATATTTAGTATTAATTTTAGCATATTTCAAAAATTAATACCATAAATATTTAACTATAATTTTTCACAAAAACTTGCCGGCAGAATAATATGAACTATATTGGTACAGAAAGGAATGAAATAAATGAAAGAATGCACCATATACATAGATGCACCTGAAAAAATATTAAAAGGTGCAGGTATTCCCAATTCTCCGTTTATTCCCTCAAATATTTTCAAAATAAAAATTATACTTAGAAATAACAGCAGCAGTCAACGCCTGTGTTCCTTCAGTGCTGCCTTGGGAAACGGAATCAGATATTTGGAAAACATGAAGCATGAAGGTCCCGATATAAATCTATTAGATACCGTAAGCGCCATAGAGCCATGCGAAATATTAAATAACGATAATGTTATAATTTTTGGAAATAACTTTAATTTGTCGCCAAACTCTACAAATATAATATCATTTGATTCGGCACTATGTGACAAATATACGGTTAACAGCATAGAAAATTCAGGAGAAAAAATATCGCATAGAGGCAAAATCAATTTTTACGCTCATTTAATCAATGAAGATAAAATTGATTCCTGTTTTGTTGTATCAAAAGCAATGGACTTTGATTTGTCGGTAAAATGCGATGATGAAAAAGTAAATGCAGGTGACATAACTAAGTATCATGTAAACTTATACACCGGACAATATGATGTTTCAAGAAATGTATATTTAAGAAGCATTCTTGATACGGGACTTGAGTACATATCAGATTCATGCAATTTAGAGCCGAAAAATGTTTATGAATTCAACGGGAAAACCATAATAAAATGGGATGTGGGAAGTCTCCAGCCTTCGGAAGCCAAAAGGATAGGCTATAAGGTAAGAGTTAAAAACAATGTTAAGCCAGGATCATTAGCCAATAAGCTTAATTCAAACTGCATAAACAATTCCGCCTACACTCAGTCTCCGGTGAGCTGTGAATATTTACTCACCGTAACCTAAAAATATGATACTTCATAGGAAATGGGACACTCCTTTATCTCAGGGTAAACCTCTGAGGGATATAAGGAATGTCCCCACATTTCGTTGCAATCTTAGAATTGCCATTATTTTAATATATTGTAGTAATTGGTTTCTAATATCATGGCTGAATATTTGAATTTATCCTTTACCGTTTTTTCGATTTCTTCAATATATGCATCTGTATTTTCACCGTTTAAAGATGAAGTTTCTCCTGTTTTAACATTATAAAACGCCTTGTCGGTAATCCAGCTCCTATCCGAAAATACAACCAAAGGTTCGCTGTCAGACAATATATCTCTTCCCATAAGAAGCCTTGAATCATATTCCAAACCCATAAGATTTGACAGAGTGGGAATTATATCAAGGCTTGAGCAAACCTTATCGATTTCAACATGCTCCATTCCCTTGCTCCACAGCAGGAAAACTCCCCTATATAATTCAAGGTTCGACTTGATTTCTTTATTTGCGAGCTCGCTTATTTCAGCCAAAGTCAATCCATAGGGATAATGGTCGGGGCTTATGGCTATGAGAGTATCTTCGACAATACCCCTTTTCTCCAGCTCCTGTATCAGCTTCTCCATTGCTTTATCCAATTCTATATTGCACGCTAAGTATGCTTTTACATTGTCGGAATACAGCAGGTTGTCAACCAGGTCTCTGTTTTTAGCCGCTATATAGTTTCCGTAAAAGTTATATTGTAAATGACCGCTGACTGTCATGTAGTACACATGGAAGGGTTGCATATCTATGTATTCCGGAACCGTCAGCTCAATCATCTCCAAATCCGACTCAGGCCATGTTTCGGTTACATTTAGACCGTTTCCCAGTCCTTTGTATGTGTAGCCTAAGTTAGGATGAGATTCATGTCTGAAATAATAGTCAAAATAATGGTTGTGATAAGCTTTGGTTTCATAACCTTCTTTTTTCAGCTGATTCCCCATGGCAAAAGGCATATAATTTTTAGAGGATTTATAAAAACTCCATATACCTTCCTTTGGAATAAGCCCTGTGCAAGCTACATATTCGCCGTCGGAGGTACTTACTCCCCAAGAGGGAGTATAAAAGTTTTTAAATTTAAAGCCTTCCTCATACATTTTATACAGAGTGGGTGTTATATCCTTTTTGACTGCATACGGTGAAAAACCTTCCGCAGTTATTAAAATCAGATTCTTGCCTTTATATTTACCGGTGTACTCATTTTTCTTCGTTGGCTGAATATTGCTGAAATATTCATGCATCGCTTTTATTGCTTCATTTCCTTCACCTTTTATTAATTCATCAAATGGAATATCCATAATATTATACTCTGCTTCTTGTCCTTCAGGTCTATGTTCAGTTTCGTATTCCTGACTGTTGTTTTTTGATTCATCCGTTGTGTTTTCCGATTCTATTATTTCAGTCCGCTCCGGTTCTGCGGAAAATACAATATTTTTTAATATATTTTTAATATCCAGTCTTCCGGTTGTTAAAAGTCCAAACTTGTCAACAGAATCAACCACCAAAAAAGTTTCGGTATATAGATAAGAAGGGCTGAGCGTACCGCCATCTGAAGAAAGCACGGTAAAAACTATTGCAGACTGTATCACTGCTGCAGATAGAGCAATTTTTAAAATGTATTTTGGGGGAATTTTTTCAAAACGGATTTTCCTGTGGAACAGGAGCAAAATAATTGCAGGAAGCAATATTGTTATTAATTCAGGAATATTATTGAAAAGTGCGGAAAGCACCACGTCTGTAAAGCTTAATGCCTTTCTTGCTCCGACAATAATGGAATAAAGTGAAGTAAAGGTATAAAAGATTCTATAATAAATTATTTGAGTTCCGTAATAAAAGGTTAATAAGCTTACAATTGAATAGAACAGAATTTTATTTGCTTTTTCATTAAAACTTGTTGAAAGCAAATAAAATAACAACCCAAAGGGCATAGAAAAAAAACACATATAAACATATCCTATGTTAAATACCGTTTCATATATAAAGAGCTTTAAGATAGTTTCAAAGTATAATACTAAGGCAGGAAAAAATATAAGTTTTAAAATATTTTTAACTTTATTATCCATGGTGCTTCTTTCTGTTTAGATGACATTCACAAGTATGCTAAAAGCCTTTAAAAGGCTTTTAGCATACTTGTTTCTATTTTACAACATATGCCAACTTTTCATTGTCGATGAATCTTTGAATATTAGATACAACTAAATCAGCAAGTCTTTTTTTATTGTTCTTAACAATACCTGATGCATGAGGAGTTATATATACATTTTCCATATCCCACAATTCATCATTTTCGGGTAGAGGCTCAACTTCAAAGACATCTAATCCCGCATAGCTGATTGTTTTGTTTTTCAATGCTTCCTTTAAATCCTCCTGATTGATTATGCTTCCTCTTGCTATATTGATTATAGAGGCGCTTTCCTTCATAAATTTAAGATTATCCTTATTAATCATATGATAAGTTTCTTTATTTAAATCAACTGTTACAATTATGTAATCACTGTTAGACATTAAATATTCCAAACCTTTTTTACCGGAATGAATTTCGTCAAAATATGCCATTGAGGATACGGGACTTCTTTTATAACCTATAATTTTAACGCCGAAACCCTGAAGCCTTTTGGCAATTTCTGTTGCAATAGATCCTGTTCCTATTATTCCGACCATTTGACCGAAAAACTCTGTTCTTTTCTGAAATGGCTCCCACTTGCGGTCTTTTTGATTTTTTAAAAATGTCAATGCATTTGTATTGTGCATAAGTATCTTGCATACAACGTCCTCGGCTATGGGAACTGAATAAATATCCTTTCCGTTGCAGAAGGTTATATTTCTTTTTCTCATATAATCCAAATCCAATGAATCAAATCCTGCCCTGAAGGATTGTATCCACCTGAGATTAGGTAATTTATCAAGCTTTTCGGGTACAAAATCCGTCGGTTCGCCTATAAGTGCCTCCGCCTCGGGACAATCATCTATTTCAGTACAAAATTCAACATCAGGAAACTTTTCGGAAACAATATCTAAATATTTTTTGTGAATAATTATTTTCATAAAAACTCCTTCCATTATAAGCTAAACGATACAGTATGCCACAACTTTATAGTCATCAGGTACTCCGTAATCCTTTTCAGGTTTCCCGAATTTCCATGTAATTTCATATAGTGTGCTTTCAATAATCGCATCAAAATACAGCATTATTACCGCCGTATCTATTTTTTCTTCATATTCCGTTACATATATGTCCTTTTTTAAAGCTAAAACAATCGTGCCATTGTCAACTATAAATCTCCAGGGTTGTCGATTTTTGTATGAAGGAGCCAATATTCCATAGAAGAATCCTTCTAAAAGTCCATAATTCACCAACTCATCCGGATCTGCCTTTTCGCCCCATTCTTTCATGAAAACCAAATCTCTTATGCCGAGCCTTTCAGTTGTATTATCTTCAACTATTTTAACATCGGCTTTTGATGGATTGTATTCTGAAACATTCTCATAGAGAACCTTGTTGTGGGCTTTTTCATAACCTATTGCTATAAGAGCAGCCAATTTCTTGTCTGATTTTATACCTAATTTTTTCTTAATTTCTTCTCCATCCGCAAAGGATATCCAACAAGAAGCAATTCCTAAGCTCCAAGCCTTCAATATTATGTCCTGAGCCCTGAAGCCCGCATTTTCCAAATAATGATCCTTTTCTTCAGATAAAAATATTAAATAATGAGGTGCTTCAATCATTCTGTTGTTATATCCCGCAGAATCTTTCAGCTGTATAAAAACTTCATCTTTATTTTTCCTGATAACTTCTATCTCAATATTGTCAACAAGTCTTTTGCCCTGCTCATAATATTGTTTTAATTCATTAAGTAAATTTGCATCAACTTCTTCTTCTTTGTATAGTCTTACCGACTTAATTTCAGAAATAACCTCTTTGTATTTCATTTAGCCACCTCCATAAGTATAAAGTAATATAAAGTAATTATACCCAATTATTAAGGGAACTAACATAAAATATCCTATAGCTGTTAAAAGGCTATTACTATTCCTCCATCATCAGCATAAATAGTGCTTAAGCCTCCGGACTTAAATATTTTTATATCTTTAAAAGGATATTTAGCTTTTATTTGATCTCTTAAGCTTTCAGCCTTTTCGAGACAATTCACATGAGTAATTCCTAATACCGTATTTTCAAAATCAATATTGTATTCGGCAAGCATATCGACAAGTCTGGTGAAAGCTTTCTTCTTTCCTCTCACCGATTCTTTTAAAACTATTCTTCCTTCTCCGTCTTCACCCATGATGGGAACAATGTGCATTATATTTGCAAGTAATGCCTTAAAGTTTGTTATTCTGCCGTTCTTTGCAAGATTGTCCAATGAATCCAATATAAAAATAGTTCTTAATTTTGATATGTATTTTTCTGTCTGCTCAATTATTGCGTGGGGATCCAAATTTTCTTCAATCAATTGTTTTACTTTAATTGCAATCATAGTTTCACCTGCAGCAGCTGTCTTTGAATCAAAGATGTGAACAAATGCTTCGGGAAACCTTTCTTTTATTGTTTCTACCGCAACCATTGCACTGTTGTAGGAACCGCTGAGTTGACCTGATATTGTAACAACAAAATTATTGGCTTGTTCTTTAATTTTTTTGATGAAATCTTCCGGGGGAGCACAGGCTGTTTTGATTTGGGAACGGCTATTTTTCATTTTACTTATAAGTTCAAGTATATCGGTGTTTTCGTCAATAATTTCTTGGTCATCAATTAAAATTCTAAAGGGAACTCTGTCAATGCTTTCTGTTTCCTCATTAAAGTCAACGCAACTATCTACTACTAAGTTTGTCTTCATACTGGACTCTCCTCTTTATTTGATATTAAAATTATAACAAAAATATAGATATTATACAATTATATTTTATTAAATAAAACTTGTTTTTTTGCACGTCTTAGTTTTTTAATTTGGGATTCTCTTTTCATGGCATCAATTTTATTGTCGAATTCCTCAAAGTATTTTAAAACAACGGGAGTCCTCCCTCTTGTATACTTTGCTCCTTTATTTTCATTGTGCGCCTTTATCCTTTTATCCAAATCATTTGTATATCCCGTATACAATGTTTTGTCGCTGCATTCCACAATATATATATAGTGCATCTTATCACCTTCGGTGTTTGATTTATGAGATTATGTAATCATTATATAGCAATTTTCCAAACAATCAAGTGGAACTATGGGG
>DAIMMU010000138.1:0-6878 GCA_036720515.1 Sedimentibacter sp. | reverse complement strand
GAACAAAGAGACCGAAAAGTACAAAAAGTAGCCTTTGAACTTGTAGGCAAGGGCAAACAACTTGCAAAAGATTTAAATACAACCGTAACAGCCGTTTTACTTGGAAAAGATATGAAGGATGAAGCAGAAAAACTTTGCTATGCCGGTGCGGATAAAGTAATATATGTTGATGATGAAATCCTTGATTTGTATATGACAGAGCCATATGTTTACACATTAACTCACATCATATTAGATAAAAAACCTGAAATAGTATTATACGGAGCTTCCGCAATCGGAAGAGATTTAGCTCCAAGAATAGCATGCAGATTAAAAGCCGGTTTGACAGCTGACTGTACAGGTTTAACAATTGAACCCGATGATCAGGAACCTGAAAAATTAAACCTGATGATGACAAGACCTGCATTTGGCGGAAACTTAATGGCAACAATTGCATGCCCCGATACGAGACCACAAATGGCAACCGTAAGACCGGGAGTTATGCAAGCATTAAAACGTTCGGATGCTAATTCCGTAAACATTGAAGAATATAAGATAGAAATACCTGCTGAAGCAGTAAATGTTGAAATATTAGACGTAACAAGAATAATCCAGCAAAGAATGAACATTGAAGAAGCAAAAGTATTGGTATCAGGCGGAAGAGGAATGCACGGACCTGAAAACTATCCGATGCTTGAAGAGTTGGCAGAACTTCTTGGCGGTACAATATCAGCTTCAAGAGCAGCTGTTGATGCAGGCTGGGTTCCAAAAGACAGACAAGTAGGACAGACAGGAAAAACCGTTAGACCGAATCTTTACATCGCATGCGGTATTTCAGGAGCTATCCAGCACTTGGCTGGTATGGAAGAATCTGATTTTATAATTGCAATCAATAAAGACGAGACAGCTCCTATATTTGAAGTTGCAGATGTGGGTATAGTGGGCGATATATTTAAAATAGTTCCGTTATTGATTGAAGAGTTAAAAAAAGAAAGATTAAATAAAGCACAATAATCAAATAAAATTGGTGGATAAAATATCCACCAATTTATTTTTAATTTTTATTTAAATTGTCCGCCGCCGCTCATCTGTCTTTGAGCCATTTCAACCAATCTCTTAGTCATGTAGCCACCTACATAACCATTTTGTCTAGCTGTAAGGTTTCCTTTATCTACTTGTTCATAGTTTGTTAAGCCTAATTCGTTAGCTATTTCAGCTTTCATCTGGTTAAGTGCCTGTTTTGCTTCAGGAACTACTATGTTGTTGCTTCCGCTATTATTTGATGCCATTTTTGTTCTCCTTTCTTAAAGATGTATTATTATTATTGTCAATTAGGTTTAATTTAATCATGTAATATTATGCTAAATTGGTAAATTACATTGGGCCCTATGAACCTGAATACTAATATGTAAATTCAGGTCAAGATCTTACATAGATTAAATTTTTTGAAAATCAGTTACTGACTTTCTAAACTTATTATTGACAATGTGTAAAATATAATACATGGCAAATAATTGCACAAAAGTAATAGAATTGGAAATTAAAATTTGTAAACAAAAAATTATATACTAATTATTGAAATTGTGTTATTATAATAAAAAAGCAGTAACTATTTTTTAAAATAAACATAATTTATAAATAGTTTAAGCAGGGAAACGAAAATTATTATAGCGCCAGAACTTAATAAGTTGACGAGGACAGAGTTATCGAAAATTCGGCGGGTGCTCTGCGGTGTAGCTGCACTGATATGGTTTTTACAAATGTTACGGGTGACCGTAATGACAAAATAAAACTGACAGCTTCAAATCTTACTGAAATGATAGTCTAAGTTTCCCCATTAAAAATTAAATTATTTTTTAAGCGTCATTCTAAGCGTTAGCGTGGAATCTTGTTTTTGTGCTTTAAAAAATTTAGATTTTAATTGCTATGAATAACGTAATTCTGAGCGGAGTGAAGAATCTAATCTTTTAAGACATGAGATCCTTCGTTTCACTCAGGATGACAAAGTGTGTCATTCTGAACGCAGTGAAAGAATCTATGTTTTCATGCTTGAAATTAACATTTATCAAGCGTTATTTGCTATTAAAAAGATTAAAAAAGAATGGAGAAATGATATGTGCGGAATAGTAGGCTATATCGGATTTGAAGATGTAAAGGAAATAATTTTAGGAGGGCTGGAAAAACTTGAATACAGAGGATATGATTCAGCAGGTATTGCAGTTTTACAAAACAATGAAGTTTATATTTGCAAAGAAAAAGGAAGAATTGGGGATTTGAGAAATCATATAAACGGTCACATAACAGGAACTGTTGGAATTGGTCATACAAGATGGGCAACTCACGGTGTTCCAAACAAAGTTAATTCACATCCTCATCAAAGCAGCTCTAAAAGGTTCACTCTTGTACACAATGGGATTATCGAAAACGAAGAAGAATTAAAACAAAAATATTTGAATGGAATGGAATTTACAAGCGATACAGATACAGAAGTAATTGTACAGCTTTTAGAAAAATTCGTAAATGACGGAGAGGCAGTTGAACTTGCCATAAGACATATAATGAGCAAATTAAAAGGCTCCTATGCACTTGCAATTATTGACAAAGAAGATATGGACACATTGTATGCAGCAAAAAACAAAACGCCTTTATTAGCAGGGAAAGGTATAGAATTTAATATGCTTGGCAGTGATGCAATGGCAATGATAAATCATACGAATTTATTTTATGAAATAGAAGACAAAGAATTTTTAAAAATTACAAAAGATTCAATAGAAATATATACAATATACGGCAATAAAGTTAGCAGGGAGCCTTTTAAAGCGGACATTGACGCAGCAGACATAGAAAAGGGCACATATGCTCACTATATGATGAAAGAAATCGAAGAACAACCCTTTGTAATCAGAAAAATTATGTCAGAATATTCCAACGAATGTGGAAATATAAGCATTTCCCCGGTAATATTACAAAATATAAGAGAATGCGACAAATTATATATAATTGCATGTGGAACAAGTTACCATGCCGGATTAATAGGTAAACAGTTTTTTGAAAAAATTTCACAAAAGCCCACAGAAGTTATAATTGCCAGTGAATTTATATACAATATGCCTTTATTAACTGAAAAGCCTTTGTTTATGTTTATTTCTCAAAGCGGTGAAACAGCAGATGCAAGGGCAGTATTAGTTAAAGTAAAGAAAATGGGATACAAAACGCTGACACTAACCAATGTTAAAGGGTCAACACTATCAAGAGAAGCAGATAATACTCTTTTGTTATATGCGGGACCGGAAATTGCCGTTGCTTCAACAAAGGCATATACTGCTCAAATCGCTGTATTATCTATACTTGCAGCCATGGTTGATAATAAAATTAACATTGATATATTTAAAGAATTATCTAAAATTGCATATACAATGGAATCTCTTTGTGATGATAAGGATAATTATAAGGAATTAGCAAAACAATTTCTTGTAAATAGCAGGAATTGTTTCTATATAGGACGAAGTATGGATTACTTCTTATGTCTTGAAGCAGCTCTTAAGCTAAAAGAAATATCATATATACAGACAGAGGGATTTGCAGCAGGAGAACTAAAGCATGGAACAATTGCATTAATTGAAAATGACACTCCCGTTATTGCGGTAATAACACAGGAAAATATAAGTCTTAACACAAGAAGTAACATTAAGGAAGTAAAAGCAAGAGGTGCTGCAACAATGGTAATATCCATGAGAAAGCTAAGCCAGGAAACAGACAACATAGTAATAGATGATGTAAATGAACTATTATCTCCTTTGGCAACAATAATTCCTGCTCAATACTTAGCTTATTATGCTGCATTATTAAAAGGCTGCGACATAGATAAGCCAAGAAACTTAGCAAAAAGTGTTACAGTAGAATAAATTATCTAATACAACCTAATATAGTTTGAATATGTTGTAGGGCGTTCTTTGACCGCCCAAAGAAACAATAAGAATATAGAATCAGTCTCGTTATGTGGGACTGATTTATTATATTCTCTTGTAAAATTTACATTTGCCATATATAATTGAATTTAAAATTAAATTAGCTTAAGTTTTATATTAATGAATTATTGAGGTGATGAATTGAACAATAAAGTTAAAGCATTAAAAGCAGCATTTCCGCATACTATTCCCATATTTACAGGGTTTATTTTTAT
The DNA here is from genome assembly GCA_036720515.1 of Sedimentibacter sp. GTDB lineage: Bacteria > Bacillota > Clostridia > Tissierellales > Sedimentibacteraceae > Sedimentibacter. The sequence continues at coordinate 2,716 of DAIMMU010000138.1, read as the reverse complement.
AGGTATCGCTTATGGAGTATTAATGGAAAGTAAGGGGTATGGATTTTTGTGGTCCTTATTTTTTAGCATGGTAGTATTTGCAGGTTCATCTCAATATGTGGCAATTACATTTCTTACATCAGTATTTAATCCTGTATATGCATTGCTTATGTCATTAATGATAAATGCCAGACATTTATTTTACGGAATTTCATTGATAGAAAAATTTAAGGATGCAGGGAAACTAAAACCATTTTTAATATATGGTTTGTGTGATGAAACATTTTCTGTTGTTTGCTCAGCAGAGCCTCCGGAGGATGTAGACAAGAATTGGTTTATGTTTTTTATTACCCTTCTTAACTATAGTTATTGGTCATTGGGTTCAATTCTTGGAGGAATTCTTGGTTCTGTGTTTTCATTTAATACTAACGGACTTGACTTTGTATTAACTGCACTTTTTGTGGTAATTTTTATTGGGCAATGGAAATCCCAAAATGACCATAGACCCGCAATAACAGGTGTCGTATGCACATTGATTTGTTTAATTACTTTCGGACCAAATAATTTTATTATTCCTTCAATGATTGCAATATTATCAGTATTAACAATATTAAAAAAGCAAACAGACAAGAATGAATTAGCCAAGGAGGAATAAAAATGACACTGACCACAACTCAAACCTTAATTATTGCTGTTATGTTTGCTATTGGAACTATGATAACAAGGTTCTTACCTTTTATATTATTTAAAGGAAATAATGCAAATAATTCATATATAAGTTACCTTGGACAAGTGTTGCCATATGCAGCGATAGGTATGCTAATTGTATATTGCCTAAAAGGTGTAAATTTGATAGCTTCTCCATATGGAGTTCCTGAAGCAATATCAATTATTATAATTGGCCTGCTTCATTATTGGAAAGAAAATACCTTTCTAAGCATAGGAGTTGGCACGGTTATGTACATGGCACTGGTTCAAATAGTCTTTGTTTAAGAACTACTTCGAAAGATTTTGAAGTGCCTATGCTTTTATATATACAATAATATATTAAAGAACGGGCATTCAGAGAAGATATCCCGTTTTTCTTGCTTGACTATTTAAAACTTCATCCCTTTGATGAGGAGGAATAATTATTCTTTCCTCTATGATAGGTTGTAGTTGAACTTGAGTAATGGGAACCATACCTATAGTGAAGTCTACAGTTGTATTTGGAAATAGGCGAATATCATAAAAAATATGTGTAAAATATCCGAAAACATCTATGCTAATATTATATGTTGAAAAGTTGTATTCAGGCCCTACTATTCTGGTACCTAAATCAACTGCCATGGGTAATTCTATTCTTACTGGGTTTAAAGTCGTCACTAAGTGCATAATTGGAATGTCTCTCTGAGCACCATCAGTTACATATACAGTTATTGTTGAATAAGGTATGGGTTCTTTGGTTACTTGGTCAATTATATAAAGTCTTACAAATCCAGCAGAACTTCCAATTTCTAACAATTTTAAGACGGGTTCCTTATATTTAACAACCAATTGATGTTGATATCTATTTTTCATTATATTATTCCTTTCTATAAAATTTAATAATTCATTCTAAGTTAATATCATTATATGCACTAAATTTTATTTGTTTTATAGAACGAGAATTATTTTCCTCTTAAGCTGTCTGACTGAACAAATGCAAATATAAATATTGTATAATTATTTTTTCACTTAATATATGGGGGAAAGGAATGCATATATGAAGGTATTACATGTCTTGGCACAGCTGCCATCAAGAACAGGTTCAGGGGTATATTACACGAATATAATAGAAGGCTTCAAGAAATACAATTATGAGCAAAGAGCTATTTTCGGATATCAGGATGAGTATACTTGGGATATTTTAGACACTAAATACCAATACCCGGTAGTCTTTAAAAGTAAGGAATTACCATTTCCCTTAGTCGGTATGAGCGATGTTATGCCTTATGAAAATACATTGTATTCATCTATGACTGAGGAAATGATAGGTATGTGGGAGGAAGCTTTTAGAAAGAGGCTGAAGGAATTAAAGGATGATTTTAATCCGGATATTATATTTGCACACCATCTTTGGATGCTGACTTCCATAGTTAGAGAAATGTTTCCAAATACGAAGATAATTGGACTTTGCCACAATACTGATATAAGGCAGGCTAAAATGAATCCTCTACTCAAGGATAAGTATGTAAACAATCTGCATAAATTAGACTGTGTTTTTTCAGCTTCTGAAATGCAAAAGGATGAAATTGTAGAAATATATAACTTGGATAGGGAAAAGATAATTGCTGTAGGAGGAGGTTTTAATCAAAAAATATTTTACCCTCCAAAACGAAAAAATTACACCGATAAAGTAAGGCTTGTCTTTTGTGCGAAAATAGACCCATCCAAGGGAATCTATGAGCTGATTGAAGTGTACAAATCTCTATGTTTGGATGATGTAACTTTAGATATTATTGGAGAACCAAATGAGAAAAACAAAGATAAAATAAAAAGGTATATTGATGGCGACAGTAATATAAGGCTTTATAATGTAAAAAACCAAGTGGCTTTAGGACATGAATTGAGAGAAAAAGATATATTTATTATGCCATCGTACTATGAAGGCTTAGGTCTTATGGCAATAGAAAGCTTAGCTTGCGGCTTGTATGTAGTAACTGCATATTACGTTTTAATAGTGCACCTAAACCGGTTAAATTGTGCATAGCTTCCG
>DAIMMU010000137.1:0-6879 GCA_036720515.1 Sedimentibacter sp. | reverse complement strand
AAAATCTGATAAATACATATTCCTCTGCCTTGCTTACGTAAACCTGCTGTTCCAACTCACTTTCTTCAACATACTGTTTAAGCAATGTGTACAACATATCAAGTTCATCCGATGTTTCTTCCTCTACATCTTCGTCGATTGAAACAACTGCCTCTTGTAATTTTTCATCTTCCATCTGCTGATAATATGCTTCCGGATTCATTGCCTTGGAAAATGAAGCAACTATTGCAGCATACTTTTGGGAATCAATAGTTGACATGGCATACAGCATTATAAAAAATGTTAACAGCAATGTTACCATATCGCTGTATGTTTCCATCCAGCTTGCTCCGCCTCCGCCTGAATCAGTTTTCTTTTTTCTTGCCATAATCATCACTACTCATTTCTACTATGCATTAGCTTCTTTATTTTTTTTAAACTTTCTTTTGGGCTTACCGCCTTCATTGGCACCTGCCATGGTGCTTCTTTCCTGATATGTAATATATGAATTTAATTTTTCCCTTATGTATTTTGGATTTTCGCCGGATTGTATGGATAAAACACCTTCCATTATTAATTCCTTCGCAATCATTTCTTCGTCATGCTTTGCTTTTAACCTGTTTGATATGGGAGCACAAATCATGTTTGTAAGAATCGACCCGTAGAAAGTTGTAACAAGCGCCACAGACATGCCCTGCCCCAATGCATCGGCTCCTTGGTCCGGATTCATGTTTGCAAGCATATTTATAAGTCCGACCAATGTTCCCAACATTCCGAATGAGGGTCCGAAAGAGCCTAAGGTATCAAATACTTTCCAGGCGGATGAATGCCGTGCTTCTATGCAATCTATCTCATTTTCAATCTGAGCCCTTACCTTTGTCGGCTCAATGGCATCTATAATAAGCATAACACAGTACTTTAAAAATTCATCCTGCAAATCCATGCTGTTTATCTTTTCTTCAAGAACCAAAAGACCCTTGAGCCTTGCTTCCTTGGCAAGCTCTTCAATAGTGTCGATATAAACATTTAAATTTATTTTTTCTCTTTTCATTAACACTTTCAGGTTTTTAGGTACGTCTTTTAAATATTTTACCGGAACAGACATTATGGTGGCTGCAATTGCTCCGCCAAAAGTAATGTAAACACTCGGCATATTGATAAAGCTTGTCAATACCTGGGAAGTACTGGTTCCGCTTTCCATTATTCCGTAAATCACCAATCCGAATCCTGCCAGCAAACCTATTAAAAACGATATATTCATGTCATTCCCCTCTACTCTATGGCAGTAACGCCTTTTATTATTTTCTGATTGAATTTAATTATTTTATTTACAATATCCTCCTTTTTATCTTTGACTAAATAATACTTTCCTGTTGTTAATGTAATTTTTGTTTCAGGAATAAATTCTATCTTTTCTATTAAAGCAGCATTTATTAAAAAATCTTCCCCGTTGATTCCAACAACTTCTATCATATTTCCTCCTTAAGTGGTATGGGGACACACCTTTGCTATAGGGTAAAAGGAATGTCCCCGTGCAGCTATTTTTCTCTCCCTGCGGTAGAGAAAATAGGGTTTGCACTACCTTTTTAGATTAACCAATTCCTCTAACATTTGATCAACTACGGATATTATTTTTGTGTTTGCTTGGAATCCTCTTTGTGTAATAATCATATCCGAAAATTCATTTGCCAAATCTACGTTGGACATTTCAAGACCGCCTGTTACCAATGCTCCTGTTCCGCCTGCGCCGGGTGAATTTATAATGGGAACTCCTGCGTTGTTTCCAACGGTATAATAAGAATTTCCCTCTAAAATCAGAGCATCCTGATTGGGTATTTTATAAATGGGAATTGCCCCTATGGTTACAATCTTATCATCTTTGCCCACTGCTGTTATTGACCCGTCACCATTTATTGTTATATTTGTATATGTTTCATAATCATTGATTTTAATAACATCGGGAGTTTTCTTTATAGTTTCTTCCCAATCAATAATACCATCTTTTGTTTGTACTTCATTTCCGTCAGAATTATCAAATCCTAATACGCGATAGCCGTTTACATCAACCAAATTCCCTTGTTGGTCAAAATTCAGGGCACCTAACCTTGTGTACAGTGTTTCACCGCTTGTGCCTTGAACGGATAGAAACCCATCCCCGTTGATATATAAATCTGTCGGCTTATTTGTAGGGGAATATCCCGATATCGTATGAATAGTATCGATGGAACCTATTTGTGCACCGTAACCTACCTGTGAAGCATTGGTTCCTCCTCTGTCTTCGCCTGGTGCTCCCGGGTTTTTAAGTGTTTGATAATATACATCCCTGAAGGTTGCCCTTTGGGTTTTGAAGCCATATGTGTTTACATTGGCAATGTTGTTTCCTATTACGTCCATTTTTGTCTGGTGACTTCTCATTCCGGATACGCCGGAGTAAAGTGCTTTCATCATAATATTTCATTCTCCTTTTTTTATTAAGCTGTATAAGTTCTTCAAAAGGTCTGAACTATAGCCTCCTTAAATGGACCGGCTATTTTATTACAGCTCCGTCTATATTTGTAAATACATTTTCTTTTAAATCCTCGCTGTTTACTGCGGTTATTACTTTGTTGCCGGCTGTGCTTATTATGAAGGCTTGATTTTCTATCATTACAAGCACATTCTTTAACCCTTTTTCCTTTGCCTGCACGGATGCTTCAGTGAGTTTTTCCGTAATGTCTCCGCTAATATCAATATTTCTTTCCACTACTCTTTCATTGGCATGCTTAGAGAAAATTACTTCATTCTTTAGCTTTTCGTTTAGCAAATCTTTAAAATTATTGTTTTCATTTTTCTTTAAATTGCAGCTTGGCTGAATATTATTGTTTAAACCGCTGATTTTTTTGATAAAATTTATATCTGTCATACTGTACCTCTTATGGCTGTGCTTCATCAGCCGATGGTATTTCTTCGATTGGAGGAATGTTTGAATTCATGGAAGCATTCAATTTGTTTATTCCTTCCAAAATGTTTCCCAACATTAGGGTTGTAGGGTCTTCCTCAGATTTTTCCGCTCCTTTAATTTCCATTACATTGGAATAATCATATTCCGTATCATTTACATACAGGCTTGTAGCTCCGCTGTGTATTGTAACTTTTTGCACAATTCCTTCCTGAGTTTCTATCTTGCCGTAATCATCATAATCGGCAACCACAACAGTTTTTCCTATGAGGGATGTGGCTTGTCCCTGCATTGCCAATTCCGACAGGTCTGTCATAGCCTGCAGAGATGAAAACTGCGCCATTTGTGCTATAAATTCGGTGTTATCCATGGGATTCATAACGTCCTGATTAGATATTTGAGCTACCAGCAAATTTAAAAAATCTTGCATTTTTAAAGTTTCATTATTCTTTTGAACATTTAAATTATTGTTTGTGCCGTTTACTTTATTGCTTGCGTAAGCGTTAATTTCCAATTACACCCTCCTTAAGCTCAATAGAATTTGAATTAATCAGCTCAGAAAAAATATCTTCCTTTGTATTTTTTGTATGCTTGTGATAATAATTGTTTTGCCGTCTTTCTTGCCCTTGATTCTGCTCCTGTCCCTGATAGAAATATTGCTCGTTTTGGTAATGGCGGTCATCAGCTGCATAAGGCTTAACAATTACTTTTACGTCCGATGTTTTACTAAGCATTTCTTTCAGCTCACCGGTGCTTGAAGATAATATTTTTTGAGTTTCTTCATTTAATGCTTTGATTTCCACAGTAAGCTTGTTTTTCTCGAAAATAAGCTTAATGTCTACCTTGCCTAAATTTTGGGGCTGAAGCTGCATGTTTATTGTTTTCGTGTCACCTGATACATCTTTTTCTGCTGTAATAATTATTTTGTCACTGACCTGGGATAATATTTTTGCCTTTATTTGTGTAGATTCATCGGTTATGGGAATTATTTTGTTTTCTGCAGCCGGCATATGCCTTAAAGCTGCTTCAGGTACGCCATATTCAATAATGCTGCGCACGGTTTTTTCTGTCATCTCGTTTTCAGGTATTGTTTTTTCTGCCTGAATACTTTTTTGCATTATTTTTTCTGCTGTTAAATTTTCAGTCATTGCTTTTTCTGCAATCACATTTTTGAATATCGGCTTTTCTGTCGTAACGTATTCATACATTGGTTTTTCTGCCGCAGCATTTTCAAATAATATTTTGTCTGTGGCATCAAAACCCTGCTTAATAAATGGAATCTCACCTTGAGGCAATTTGTTTGTATATCCGCCTCCGTATGTGGATTGACTTTCAAATACCGCAGCATCACCGTTGTTTTGTGTCATGGCATCATTTGTTAAAAAGTTTGGTATCAGTAAGAAAATACCCTGCATCCCGCATATATTTCCGCAGTCGATTTTTTTGCCGGCTTCATCATCTTCCATAGTATCTGGTTCATTTAATATTGAAGCGGTGTTGTCAGCCAAAAGGCTATTTTCACTTTTGCCGATCAATGAGACTAAACTGAATTTTTCCGTTGCATCAATAAGCATGTTCGCAAAGCTTCCCTTGCCCGGATTAACCGTATTTCTGATAATGTTCTGCTGCGCTTGTCTTACTAAGGTCAGGTTATTTATATTCATTTTTTCACCTCCTTTCTCTCCTTTCTAATGTATGGGGACACACCTTTAATTTAGGGTCAGTCTCTGCGGGTAAAAGGAATGTCCCCGATTATATTGCATATTTGTTAGTCATGCTTTTATTAGAAACAAATTCGTCAATAAATATTTCTTCCTTCCGCATAAATTCTTTATAATATTTTTCCGTTTCTTTTTCTTTAAGCTTTTCCAAGCTTGATATTTCTATATTCATACTTATTATTTCCTGTCGTTTCACTGTTATTTTCTTTAATAATATTTCTCTTTCTTCTTCCTTTTCTTCGATTTGTTTTAAAATGCTTCCCATCAATATTTTATAATACAGCATTTCACCGGTGGATATGGATTTGTATGTTTTTTCAACATATTCTTGGTCAATATTTTTAAATTTTTCTTTTATATTTTTGATATTGCATTCTAAATTCCTGCATTCATGATTAAGGTTAGTAAGCTCAATTTTTAAGTTTTGTAACAGCTGTTCCTTTATTTCTAAAACCTTCTGAAGTGAAAAATTAAACTTTTTCATTTCTTTGCCTCTTTCTTTTTTACTTTACCGTATTTGAAGATTTTATGAGGATTTTAAATTTTATCCATTAAATCAATAATTTCATTGAATGTATATTTGTCATTGACTCCCTGTTTCAAAAAAGTATTCACATCGTCTATTATTGCTATTGCCTCATCTAATTTTTTATTTGTCCCTTTTTTGTATGCTCCTATAGAAATCAAATCGTAATTTGCGTAATATTCCGCCAAAATGTCTCTGATTCTTTTAGCCTTGCTGTTATGCTCCTCCGAGGCAATATCATTCATAAGTCTTGAAATGCTGGCATTAATGTCAATTGCAGGATAATGATTTGAATTTGCTAATTTTCTTGTTAAAACTATGTGCCCGTCAACTATACCCCTTACGGTATCCGATATAGGTTCATTCGTATCGTCCCCTTCCACCAAGACGGTATATATGCCCGTTATGGAGCCTTCCATAAAATTACCGCTTCTTTCCAAAAGCTTTGGCAGCTCCGCATAAATTGAAGGTGTATAGCCCCTGGAAACTGGCGGTTCTCCCGTAGCCAGACCTATTTCCCTTTGAGCCATTGCAAATCTTGTCAAAGAGTCCATCATCAACAGTACATCCTTGCCCTTGTCCTTAAAATATTCCGCAATGGTTGTGGCGGTCAATGCACATTTTACTCTCAGCATGGCAGGCTGGTCTGATGTTGCTATTACCAAAACCGAGCGTTTTAAGCCTTCTTCCCCTAAATCCTTCTCAATGAATTCTCTTACTTCCCTTCCTCTTTCGCCCACTAATGCAATAACATTTATATCCGCTTTTACATTTTTAGCAACCATGCCTAAAAGAGTACTCTTTCCTACGCCGCTTCCCGCAAATATTCCCATACGCTGACCTTTTCCGATGGTTAACAGCCCGTCTATCGCCTTTATCCCGAAGCTCAAGGTTTCGTTTATTCTTGGTCTTGACAGTGGGTTTATATATTCATTGTCAACATAGCAATAATCATCACATACGAATTTTTCTCCTCCGTCAATAGGCTGTCCCATTGCATCAACAGTTCTGCCTATTAAAAAGTCTCCGACGGGTATTTTAAGTTTATTGTTTGTTGATACAACATTATTACCCAAGCCTATTCCCTTAATATCTTCGTAGGGCATCAGCAATACGCGTCCGTCATTTAAACCCACAACCTCTGAGCGTACTGTCTTGCCGGTTGTATCTGTGTTTATCTCGCACACTTCACCGATGCTGTACCTGCTGCCTGATGCTTCTATCATCATGCCCGATATTTTTTTCACTTTTCCTATATATGTGCAGAAATCTTCTTTTGCCAGAGCTTCCCTGATATATTGAAATTCATCCTTAACCTGCATTTTTACTCAATACCATTTCTCTAAGATTTTTCAGCTGTTTATCAATGCTTGCTTCAATAATTCCGTCTTCTGTTTCGATAACGGCACTGCCTTTCTCTAATTTGCCTAAAACTTCAATTTTTACATCCTTGGATATTTTCTTAAGTTCATTTATCAATTCTTTGTCCGCCTGTATTGCTATTACATCATCTTTGCCAGATATATAAACCTTTATCCATTCAGTGTTGCGGTAGTCATTTATAACACTTCTGATTATTCCCGCTACAACATTGTCCTTTGTGTCAATTTCATTTCTGATTATTTTTTCTGCTATATCTATGGATAGATTAGTCAATTCACTTTCATATTTTGAAATGATTTCTTGTTTTTCGTTTTCTACCTTCTCCATCATTT
>DAIMMU010000136.1:0-7000 GCA_036720515.1 Sedimentibacter sp. | reverse complement strand
GCTTATGTCAGCGCCAATGCCGGGAACAATATTGGATATTATGGTAACAGAAGGACAAACGGTAAAAAAAGGTGAAATAATATTAATACTTGAAGCAATGAAAATGGAAAATGAAATAGCCGCTCCGGCAGACGGAGTTGTAAGTAAAATTTACACTTCAAAATCTTCAACCGTAAACGCGGGGGATCCTTTATTAACTATAGCGTAATATGTTAAATTTTCTTAACTCTTCTTATAAATAGAAGAGTTTTTTTTTGTAGAAATTTGTGATAAAATAATAAGCATACACTTAATCGGGTCAACCTGAGAGGTGGGAGATGATTTATAAAACGGGGGGAAAAATGATAAGCAACGAGGATTTAATAAGGCTTCAGCTGGTAAATGGTTTAGGAAGAAAAACTATCAGCAAAATATTAACCTACATGGAATTAAAAAATATAAAGTTGGATAGTTTCTCTGATGTCTTGAAGCTGATTAGCAACATGAAAATTAAAAGACTAAAAATCAATGAGGATATAATTGAAGAGGAAGCATCAAAAATATTTGAAAGCTGTAAAAAAAGCAAGATTCGGATTGTAGGTTTATATGATCACGGATATCCGTATAAATTCAGTTTAATTGATGATAAACCTCTGATATTATATGTGGACGGAGATTTGGAGCTTTTAAATGAGGAAAATAACATAGCCATAGTAGGCACACGAAATCCCTCCCAGGAAGGCTATGAAATAAGCTCCATAATGGCGGAAAGGCTGACAGAGGAGAATTGCCGCATAGTGAGCGGCTTTGCGTCCGGATGCGACGAGGCGGCTCACTACGGATGTTTGCAGGCAAAGGGCAGAACAATAGCAATAATACCTTCGGGTCACCTTAATGTTTTAAAACAAAATAGGTCTCTGTATAATTTGATTATTCTTAACGGAGGATGTATAGTTTCCGAATTGCCTCCGCTTGCAAAGGCTGAAAAGTATTCCTTCATAGACAGAAACAGACTTATAGCGGCAGCTTCTGAGGGAGTAATTGTAATAGAAGGCGGTTTAAAGGGAGGTACATCCCATACGGTAAAGTTTGCCAAAGAGTATAATAAGGCTGTGGCATACACGACAAATATTTGTCAAACAACGGGGCAAACCATGATTTTCAACGATATTGATGTAATAGACAGCTTTGAAAAGTTAGTAAAATTCAAAGACAAAGCATTTGAAAAAATCCTTGACAAAGCAATTTGCCGGTAGTATAATCAATTTTGCTGTTGCTTAATACAGCATCTGCGGATGTGGCGGAATTGGCAGACGCACTAGACTTAGGATCTAGCGCATTAGCGTGGGGGTTCGAGTCCCTTCATCCGCACCAATACAAGGCTCCGGTATTTGACCGGAGCTTATTTTTTTATAAATCCGGTAAAAAACAGAAGAGTATTGCAATTTTCAAATCATCATTGGCGGAGATACGTCCGGTTTTTTTGTAAAAAATATCTTTCCGGAAATAATTGTCAAAATATGTTGACAATTATTTGCAATGGTGCTATGATTAACTTAATTGAATAGGCAAAGTTTTCTAAAGAAAATGACGCAAAGCTATAGGGTCTAAGCCATGAAAATGGTATGACAGCCAGTTGCTGTACTTGTGTTATGGGTGCATTTATTGATAATTAGCTTTGCTGTTTTCAGCAAAGTTTTTTGTATTCTTTGCCTAACCATAAAAGCGGAGGTGGGTTACCTTGAAACAAATGAAAAAAGTTGTATTTATAATAATGGTAATGTTATTTATTACATCATTAGCACTGTGTTACGGAGCGGATGATATATATAAAGGCACCAAGTCGGAAATCGACGCTTCGCAATCGGAAGATGGCTTTATTAAAATAAAATATTTAAATGAAACTACTAAAAAATTAAAAGTCATAATTGAAAAAGACAAAGAAAAGTATACATATGATTTAAACAACAATGGGGAATATGACACATATCCTCTTCAGATGGGAGACGGAAAATATAAAGTAAATGTATTTGAAAATATAAGCGGTAATAAATATGCAACTAAGCAAACGGTAACCATAAGCGTCAAATTAAAAGACGAAAACGCACCGTTTTTAGCATCAAATCAATTGGTAAATTATACGGATGCTTCTGAAACAATAAAAAAAGCCGAAGAGCTGACAGAAGGAAAGGATAATGATTTTGACAAAATTGATGTTATTTATGATTATGTAATTTCAAATATTGAATATGACAATGAAAAAGCTAAAACAGTTGAAAGCGGATACTTACCGACTGTAGATGAAATATTAAAAAGCAATAAGGGTATTTGTTTTGACTATGCTGCAATAATGGCTGCAATGCTTCGCTCTCAGGAGATACCCGCTAAATTGGTAACCGGATATTCATCAAATTTAAATGTTTTTCATGCATGGAACGAAGTATATACGGACGAAACAGGCTGGATTAAATTAAATGAAATGTATTTTGACGGCAATCAGTGGAAGCTTATGGACAGTACCATTGCCTCCTCAGCAAAACAGTCCAACAGTCCAAAGGTAATGGAATATACAAATAAATTAATTGACAAAAAATATTATACAAAACAATTTGAATATTAATATACCCCCGCATAATTTAAAAGCGGGCATATTATATCCTTCCTGATATCAATATAAATCTCCTCACCACACTAAAAAATGACCTTTTCGGGTCATTTTTTAGTTATATGTGACTGAGTGTATTACTTATATTGCTGAGTTTTTCACTGAAATTGTTTAATCATCGAATCAGGCTCACTTGCATAAATCAACGCATTTTCTTTTGTTATAAGTCCCTTTTTATATAATTCCAAAATACTTACATCCATAGATTTCATTCCCATGGATTCGGATGAATAAATAATGCTGTTAAGCTGATGAACCTTAGACTCTCGTATCATGTTGGAAACAGCATTGTTTGCCAGCATAACCTCAAATGCCGCAACCCTTCCCATCGAAGATGAAGGAATTAGATGCTGTGATATTACAGCCTGAAGCTGCATTGACAGCTGAATTCTTACCTGCTGCTGCTGATTGGAAGGGAAAACATCTATAATTCTGTCAATGGTATTTGCAGCTCCTGTGGTATGGAGTGTAGATAAAACCAAGTGTCCCGTTTCTGCAGCAGTAAGGGCTATTTCTATAGTTTCCAAATCTCTCATTTCTCCTATCAGCATTACATCAGGCGCTTGCCTCAGGGCGGAGCGAAGAGATGAAACATAACTTTTGGTATCTGTGAAAATTTCCCTTTGACTTACTATTGATTTTTTATGCTTATGTATAAATTCGATTGGGTCTTCAAAGGTCATTATGTGGCAGTTACGCTCGCTATTTATTTTGTCGATTATACATGACAAGGTTGTAGATTTACCGCTGCCCGCAGGTCCTGTTATTAGAACCAAGCCCTTAGTTTTCTTGTATAAATTCATTACAACGTCAGGAATACCTAACTTCTTAGGATCCGGAAGCTCGAAAAACACTACCCTGATTACGGCAGCAAATGAATTACGCTGCTTATATGTACTTACTCTGAATCTTCCAAGCTTAGACAATGAAAACGAAAAATCCGCATCACCTTCATTTTCTAAAATATTTATATTCTTTTCATTGGCAATACTGAAAATTTCGCATATTATCCCGTATGTATCATCCGAGGAAAGAGACACATTGTCAAAGGCAACAATATCACCCATAATTTTATAGCTGATGGGTCTGCCTGCAATTATAAAAATATCCGAAGCTTTTTTCTCTATAGCAATTTTGAAAATATTAAGAATATCCATATTATTCTATACCTTCCCATATATTAATTATTTTATCTTTATAAACAGGCAATTCAATATTTGATAAATTCCATGCTGCAATTTCGTAATAGTATCCTGCCGAATCATGCAATATATTTAAAGTTACGCTTATTTTCTGATTGTTATTTCCCTGAATTTCGTATTTTACAACCGATTCTTTATCAATAAATGAAACTCCGTCAATACCTGACAGCTTGCCAGCCAAGTTTTCCATTGTTTCATTGATATTAATATCAAGCAATACATCGCTTATTTCTGCCAATTTTTCTTCTGCTTTACCGTGAATAATGTAATAATCAGCTGTCATATCCTGAACCTTTTTTGCCAGTTTTAAATCCGAATAAGCGGTTGTAAATGACAGTGCCGCAAAAATCATTAAACATAACACAACAAACATGGTGATTATAAGGGTTCCTCCCATTCCGACGGAAATATTGGTTTTTCTATTCTCCATAGGAACCTCCGGAAACAGGAAAGAACCTTTTGCTTTCAATAGAATATATTTGCTCGGTGCCTTCCTTTTTAATAAAATTATATGGTTTTTCTTTTTCCGCCGAAATTTTTATTTTTACAAGATTTCCGGATTTTGAATTTTTATCGGATATTATGACGGTTACGGCATACTCCTTATCTATGTAGTTTTGATTCCAATTTTCATCGTAATACTTAGTATAAACATAGGTATTATTGACGATACTATTGCTTTCATAAGAATTGTTCAGGAACTCATGCATTTCATCAGCCGTATCAAAAGATTTAATAATTTCAAAATCTGATTGCACTATTGCACCTGCCATAGCCTTATCGTTTGCTCTTATTTGAGTATATCTGGCAATGGCAAAACAATTAAGCATTATTATCCCCGCAACGACAAATATTGAAACCGACAAAATTATTTCCGATAGTGACACCATTGGATTAAAGGATACTTTATTCATAAAAAACCGCCTTATTCTGAATATACGGATAAATACATCTCTGCACTTTTTTCTTTGCTTTCTGCCGTGAATTTATACAAATTATCCTTGACTTCCTCTATCTTGAAAAAGTCAGCCTCTACTACTTTCATGCCGTCGGATAATTCGAATACCGCATTTTCATCCGTAAACATTTCATATATTGCACCATCGTAAAAATATATCCATGTTTGATAATTTTCTTCATCGTATACTTCATTGATGACAACCGCATTTACACCATGCAACTCTTTTATTTCAGTACCTTCCTTTTTATCAGACTGCCTTATTTTATTTGCTATGTATGAAAGAGAAACCCGAAGCTGATAATTTATGTTTCTGTCTTTATTAATATTGTCATATATATTTTTGCCTAAAGAAATAATCATAACAGACAATATTACAATTATAAGATGAAGAAGCATTATAAATATGAATTGAAATGAAAATTGGCTTGTGTTATTTCGTTTATGCATTTATTTTCCTTCCTGTTTGTTAATCGATATTTTTAAGGAACACTTCCACTTCGGGAATTATGTTGGAAGCAAAAACGCTGTAGCTTATGAAATACTTATCATGATTTACTAACAAACCGTAGTTGTTTTCAAGATATTCGATATTAGGAGGATAGAATCCTTCAATTGCATAGCACTGAACAGCACTTCGAATAATTGCTTCAGATAAAATATTATAGCTTTCCTCATCGTTTTTTTTCTTGGCATTATCTACGGCTATGTACATATATACAATCAACAATATAATTACAAGAACTGAAATGTATAACTTAAAGTTTTTCAAAGTATCATTCCTTTCAGTTATCCGATGGATGACATTATATTCATTAACGGAAGCATTACGGAAATAAGTATAATACCGATAACCACGGATAAAACACCCACCAATACCGGTTCTATTAATGCTACGGAATTATTGATTGCTTGATCGGCTTCGTTTTCGTATATGTTGGTAAGCTTTTTCATAACAACATCCATTTCTCCGGTTCTTTGTCCCATGTTAAGCATCTGCATATGTATGCTTGAAAATAAAGACAATTCATTTATCGAATTCAGGAAGCATTCTCCCGAGTTCATTGACTTCTTGCACATTTGCATTTTTTCCTTCAACACCGGCTCTTCAATAATATCCAAGAGTAAATCAACAGAAGAATCAATACTCATGCCGCTGCTAAGCAATAATGACATGACTGACGAAAATCTGTATGCTGTAATTTTTTTCATTATTGACTTGGTTAATATGAAATTGCTTAAAAATTTATTTTGCATGTTTTTCCCGTTTTCGGTTCTATTAAATAAAAATATTAATAAAATCAATGCCATTATTATGATAACTGATAACATAACAACTCTTCCTGCCATAATACCGTTTGAGAAGGAAACTAAAAATGATGAATCATTTGAGGCTGCTCCAAGCTCTTCAAGCATTCCTTCAAATATGGGAAATATTTTAGTTACCAATAATATAATTACTAATGACATCATCACAAAGAGCATTGCGGGATAGAAAATAGAATTTTTTATTTTACCTTTAAGAAATTCATCCCTGTCATAGTATTCGGACAAGGCAATCATAACTTCTTCAAGCTTACCGGTTACATCACCTATTTGAGTCATATTAACAATATAGGAAGGAAAATATCCGGTGTCTTTCATAGCATTACTTAAAGGAACTTTTTCAGATAACCGGGTTTTTAAAGAGCAGAGAGCATTTTTAACATTGCCTTCTTTCATATCATCGTACATCCAATCAATACCGTCGGATATAAGTATGCCTGATTTCAATATCATTGCAATCTGCATGCAGAAAAATGACAATTCAGAAGAAGATAATCTCTTGTTTGCTGGTTTTTTCATACTAACCTCACACCGTGTGCTTTTTTAAAAATTATATTACAGATATAATCGATATTCAACAAATAATATTGATATTCTACAAAATAATATTGATATTCAACAAAACAATATATTCGTATATAATATCGGACATTATTTTAATAAAATAAGATTAGATAATTACCTTTTATTTCATATATCAAAATATCTGTCAAAAAACAGAGCATAGAATCGTGGCAATATTCATATATTTGTTCATATCCCATAACAAAATGGCAGTGTATAAAATGCACAATATGGATGCCAGTATAAAAAATAAAGGGGATTGACAAAGCAAATTAAGTGAGCTACAATATAAAAGCGCTTTACAAA
>DAIMMU010000135.1:0-7025 GCA_036720515.1 Sedimentibacter sp. | reverse complement strand
ACACAGCAACCCGATCTTTCCATTAGCTCCCATAATAAGAACTTTATCGCCATTGTTTGCTAATTTGTATGACTCAATGCATGATCCCGCCTCATCCATCAATGTTATTAAATGCTCAACCTTAATGTCATCATAAGTTGTTGCTATGGGAAAGCTGGAAAATAAGATTGCTTCCCCGTCTACTTGTAATTGAGATGACTTTATATCAATATTGTGAATTTTATTTATTTTTAACGGAATCATTGATAAGGATACAAGTGGTATTACGTAATCTCCCACCTTAATATTTGATATATTTTCATATTTTTCTCCTATCTTTTTAACCTGTCCGTATAGTATTCCTCCTGTATTGGTTACCGGATTATGAAGTTTGCCTCTTAGCTCAACTATTTTCATAACCATTTCTCTAATTTTTGTTATATCATTTTCATTTTCAGTACATATTTGTCTTAAGCTGGAGGAATTGATACTAATAGTCTTTACTTCTATGAGTGCTTCGCTTTCATTTACATTCATCGTGTTATCAATCTTCCAAGCCGGCTGAGGAAGTACTTTTTTAGGTTCTAATACACGGTGTATGCCGTATCTTGTTTCGCTTTCCAAATTATCCTCCTACGATTTGTTAATAAATCTTTAAATTATTTTTGTTAATATGCAGATTTGATAATCTAAGTTTTAATATTAATGATTATATCATCTTTAATAAAATACTTCAACAAGTGGCATCATCTATATCAGGTATAAAATAGACAGATAAAATCTTAGTGTATAAAAACTTTCTACAAATTTTTAATGCATTTTTAAGAAAATTATATTATAATCAACAATGTTAGTAAGATTCTTTTAAATGAGTATAAATTAAAAATTTTTCTTATATAGTTTAAATAGATAAGTGGAGTGGGGACACACCTCTAAACAGGAAAAGGGACGCATCGCTAAATAGTAAAGAGAGTCGATAGAGGAATGTCCCCGATTAAGAATCTTTGCAGGTAAAAATGAATGTCCCCGAAGAAAAGGAGATGAAAAATATGTTGTGCTCAATATGCAAAAAAAATGTAGCAGTAATATATGTAAATAAAATTGTTGAAGGCAAAATGCATACTACGGGCTTGTGTATTCCTTGCGCCAAAAAGCAGGGTATTGCGCCTATGGATCAGATTATGAGACAAAGCGGCATGAAACCCGAGGACTTTGATAACATAAACAACCAGCTTACTGAAATAATAGGAGAAATGGATTTAGATAAATTATCGCAGGATATGCCCCCTGACAGCGGCGACGGCATTAATTCTCTGATGAATTTGATGAATTCCGCTTTTACGGGAAATACCAGCTCAACAAATAATGAGTTCCTTCCATCGGAAGATGAGCAGGATATTGAATATTCAAAATCAGGGACAGGTTCAGGCGCTAAAATAAAGGAAAAAGTAAAGAGAAAGAAGTTGAAATATCTTGATACTTACGGAACTAACCTGACCGAACAGGCACGCTACGGAGAATTGGACAGAATAATAGGCAGAGAGAGAGAAATTGACAGAGTCGTTCAAATATTAAACAGACGCTCTAAAAATAATCCCGTTTTAATAGGTGAACCCGGGGTAGGCAAGACCGCAATAGCGGAAGGGTTGGCTGTAAGAATTGCAGAACAGAAGGTACCCGTGAAATTATTCAACACTGAAATATACCTTCTTGATTTAACTGCTGTTGTTGCAGGCACACAGTTTAGAGGACAATTTGAAGCACGTATGAAAGCAATTATTGATGAGGCAAAAAAAGCAGGCAATATAATAATCGTAATTGATGAGGTTCATAACATTGTAGGTGCCGGAGAAGCCGAGGGCGGAGCTATGAATGCTGCGAATATTCTCAAGCCTGCACTTGCAAGGGGTGAGGTCCAGATAATCGGTGCAACAACATTGGATGAATACAGAAAGCATATTGAAAAGGATACGGCTCTTGAAAGAAGATTCCAGCCTGTAATAGTTGACGAACCTTCTGTAGAAGATTCCATTGAAATTGTGAAGGGAATCAGGGATTATTATGAGCAGTATCACAATGTGAAAATTACAGACGAGGTTGTAAGACAGGCAGTTATAATGTCCGAAAGATATATAACCGACCGTTTCCTTCCCGACAAAGCAATAGATGTTATTGATGAAGCAGGCTCAAGGGCAAATTTGAAAAATAAAGGCTTGGTTGAGCTGGAAGCTTTAAGAAGCGAGCTAACAAGAATAAGAGAAGAAAAGGAAGAAGCCGCTGAAAATGACGATTATGAAAAAGCTGCCGAGCTTAAGGTAACTGAAATAAGAATTGAAACAAAAATGAAAGAGCTGTCTAAAGAATGCGAAAATATTCTTTTAACAGATGAAGATATTGCATATGTTATTGAAGCATGGACTAAAATACCCGTGCAGAAAATAAATGAAGCTGAAGCTGAAAAATTAATACATTTAGAAGACAGGCTTCACAAAAGAATAATAGGGCAGCATCCTGCGGTTACAAGCCTTGCAAAGGCAATAAGAAGAAATCGTTCAGGATTTAAGAAAAAGAAAAAACCATCCTCCTTCATTTTTGTAGGACCTACCGGAGTCGGAAAAACCGAGCTTGCAAAAACCTTAGCATATGAACTGTTTGAAAATGAAGAAGCGATGATTAGGCTTGACATGTCCGAATATATGGAAAAACATACTGTTTCCAAGCTTATCGGGGCTCCTCCTGGATATGTGGGCTTTGACCAGGCAGGTTTCTTAACTGAAAAAATAAGAAGAAAACCATATTCTGTAATTTTACTTGATGAAATTGAAAAAGCCCACGAAGATGTGTTTAATATATTGCTTCAAATATTGGAAGACGGAAGGCTTACGGACAATCAGGGAAGAACCGTTAATTTTGAAAATACGGTAGTGATTATGACTTCAAATGCAGGCACATCGATCAAGGCTAACAGAATCGGCTTTGGCAACAAAGAATACGAAGCAATGGAATCCAAGGTAAGGGATGCCTTAAGACAAACATTCAGACCTGAATTTTTAAACCGTATCGATGATATAATAGTATTCAGCGAATTAACCAAGGAAGAGTTAAGTCAGATAGTTGAGTTGATGCTTAAGGAGGTTATAAAAGAAGCCGGAGAAAAGAAAATAACCTTGACGGTTACCGATAAAATGAAAGCTCACATTCTTGAAAAGGGTTACAATACAAAGTATGGCGCAAGACCTTTAAGACGTGCAATTCAGAGATATGTTGAAGATGAAATATCGGAAGCATATTTAAGAGGTACCTTAAAGGAAAATACATCAGTAAATGTGGATGTAAATGACGAAGGTAAGACTGTGCTGACGATAGTGAGTTAGCGGGCAATAATATAAACCCATGACAATGTCATGGGTTTTGTTGTTATTTGTTTAAAAATCCTATTCCTAACACTCCCGGACCTGAGTGAGTTCCGATAACGGGACCTACTTGCTGCTCAATTATATTCTTTATTTTATATTTTTCTTCAATTGTACTTCTTAAAAGCTTTAATTGTTCGTAGGCTCTTCCGTGAAACATAAGCACCGTTTTGTCAGTTAGGTCATAGTTGTTTTTTTCTATCCATTCATCAAACCATTTAATAGTCTTGTTTTTACCTCTTATTTTTTCTATAACCGCCAATTTACCATCCTTTATGGATATGATTGG
Organism: Sedimentibacter sp.; assembly: GCA_036720515.1. Classification (GTDB taxonomy): domain Bacteria; phylum Bacillota; class Clostridia; order Tissierellales; family Sedimentibacteraceae; genus Sedimentibacter. The sequence goes on along the minus strand of DAIMMU010000135.1, from coordinate 3,344 downwards.
TTTAATATTTAAAAGTGAGCCCACAACCGCCTGTCCCTTTGAAAGTCTTCCTCCCTTTTCAAGATACTTCAATGTGTCAACTGCAGCTACAGCAACAATCTTTTCCTTAAGCTCCTCTAATTCCTCCACTATCTCATCAATAGTTTTGTTTTGCTTAACCAATTCAATGGCCTCTAAAATAAGTGCAAAAGACCCAAGACATACACTTCTTGTATCAATAATGTGAATATCCTCACTTCCAATCATATCCTTTGCCATGCGTGCCGAATCATAAGTTCCTGAGAATTCGGAAGCAAGAAAAAGTCCCAATACTTCGTCCCCTTCCATTAAAATTTCACTGAATGCTTCAACAAATGCTCCCGGTGAAACCAATGTTGTCGTGGGAAGCTTTTCCGCTTTTGAAAGCTTCTCAAAGAATTCTTCGGAATTTAATTCAACCTTGTCTAAAAAGGATTCCTTTTCAAAGTTAACGGTCAACGGAACCATTTTTAAATTATATTTTTCAATTATGTCATTTGTTACATCCGATGTGCTGTCTATTACTATTCTTATACTCATGCTAACCTCTTTTCATATTCAAATATTTTGATTTTGAAGATATATAACCGCAAATAACCCTTTAATCCATATGCAGGTTGTCAGGATATTTGCAGGAAGTATCAAATTTATTTGCTGAAATTATATTTGTGATTAAAAAATATGTCTATGTTTGATAGTACCTTTATTAAAACTTCTTCCTCATGGCTGTCCAACTGTTGCAATGCGCTTATTACCAAATCCTTATGAAAATATTCATGGGATTTAAAAGCCAACTTTCCTTTTTCCGTCAGCTTTATTTTTACAACTCGTCTGTCTTCCGCTGAACGGCGTCTTACTACATAGCCTTTTTTAATAAGATTGTCTATTGCAGTGGTTAAAGTTCCCGATGTTATCTTTAAGTCCTTTGCCGTATCAGACATGGTTCGCTCTTTTGTCAATCCTATATTGTCAATAACATGCATTTCTGAAATGGATAAATCGGAAAATTCTCCTATCTTCAAGCATTTTTCCTCAATATCCAATACATTTGCAAAAAGTCTTACAAGTATTTCATTTACTGTTTCATGATTGCTCATTAGACCACCCCAATTACTTTGATAATCAAATTATATTTATATTAGTTATATTTGTCAAGCATTATTATTATGAATTGTAATTAATTGTGTATCTCCACAAAAAATCTTTTGCCTCTTCTGCATAATCAATATTTATTCTCTTGCTTTTGTCTACCTTAAAATTTCTAAAGCCATCATCTTCAACATAAATTTCTGTACCTGTCAAGTCGGTTCCATTTTGTTCCTTCGTTATTTTTAAAGCATTGCAAAGTTTACCGGGACCGTTTGAAATATTACTCCTCTGATATTTTGTTAGTTCGTTCAATTGCTTGCCGTATCTGTTAAGTGACATTTCTTCTTTATTAATTAAGGGGTCAAGGGCTCTTATCAAAACAGCGCTGCAGGTCCCTTCTCCTTCAGTTACAAAATTCAGGCAATAATACATGCCGTAAATAAAATAAACATATGCAAATCCCGGAGGTCCAAACATAATTTTAGTTCGTGGTGTTATTTTCCCTCCGTAACCGTGACTTGCCTTGTCTATTTCGGCTATATATGCTTCTGTTTCGACAATTCTTGATTTTATCACAGCATCGTCATACTTTCTTACCAATATTTTTCCTATGAGGTCTTCTCCGACAACTCGTGCATCCCTGTCATAAAAGTTTCTTTTAAGCTTCATAATTCTCCTGTTAAAATACGTATGGGGACATACCTCAAAAGAAAGGTACCTCTGCAAATCAATACCTTTCAGGGAATGTCCCCTGTTATATGATATTCTTCATTTACTTTCACAATAGCGAGTTACTCCATTATAAATTAAATAATGTTTTAAAGTTTTTTTTGGTTTTTTCCGCACATTCATCAATTGAAATATTTCTTATTTCAGCTATTTCTTCAGCAACATATTTCACATATTTTGGTTCATTTCTTTTTCCCCTGTATGGCTCCGGCGTTAAGTACGGTGAATCTGTTTCAATTAAAAGCCTGTCAAGGGGAACTTCCTTTGCAACCAATTTTGGAACTTTAGCTTTTTTAAATGTAACAGGTCCCGCAAGAGATATATAAAAGCCTAATTTTATAAACTCTCTTGACAATTCCACGCTTCCGGAATAGCAATGAAGTATTCCTCTGACGCCGTCATAATGCTCTTCCTTCATAATTCTTAAAATATCCTCATGGGCATCCCTGTCATGAACAATGTACGGAAGATCTAATTCCTTAGCAAGCCTTATTTGTTCCCTGAACCATTTTTTTTGAATATCTCTTTCTGAATTGTCATAATAATAATCAAGACCTATTTCGCCTATTGCTATTACCTTATTATTTTTTGCCATATTCCTAAATATATTCATGGTTTCGTCATTCATATATTTGGTATCGTGAGGATGACATCCCACGGCTGCATAAATAAAGGGATACTTTTCTGCCAATGATACAGCTTTTTGTGATGATTTTAAATCTGCGCCCGGATTTAATACAGCCTCAATATCATTATCATATAATGAATTTATAAGTTCATCCCTGTCCGCATCAAATATTTTGTCATCTAAATGCGCATGACTGTCTATAAATTTAATTGCCACTTTTTTTATCCTTCTTCTTAGTATTTCTGTAGGTTTTCGCAAATTCCTTAAACTGCTCCAATTGAGGGTCATCCTTCAAAAATGCAAGTTCTGCAGATGTATCCCTGTTATAGCTGTTATATAGTATTTTTACCTTAACCTTATTTTTAGCATCAGGTTTTTGATAATTTATACCCTTGATATCTTCCCATCTTATCAGGTATGATCTTTTGTGTATTCCCAATGATGTAATCCTTGTTTTTTTTGACAGTGGTATATACAAAGCTACCATCAAAACAGGCAGCACTCCCATAATCAATATATCTTCCGTATTATATGCTTTTGAATTTATCAATCCGAATATTAATATGCCCGTTGCCCCAATCAACACTGCCATCAGCATACTGCTCATAAAATGAACTCTTTTATCGTCTTCGTTCAATATAAGCAAAACATCCATGTTTTCTTTCTTATATTTAATGCTGTTTTTAATATTTGAATAAATAAAATATATTATCACAATAAACATTATCGGATATAGTATCTGTGAAGCTTTCATATATAATTCCTTTCTGAGTTAAAGTTTTCTGTATTAGTTTAACATAATTTAATTTATGTTTCAAGTTATAAGCATAATAAAACAGTCCCGGCAAAGACAGTTTTTACTCCTTACGCCAAACTATTT
>DAIMMU010000134.1:0-7084 GCA_036720515.1 Sedimentibacter sp. | reverse complement strand
AAAGAAGAGCTGGAAAGTGTGTTTATGCGAATGGGATATGATGTTTTAAGCGGTCCGGAAATCGAGACGGTGGCAAACAATTTTGATGACTTAAATGCACCTTACGACCATCCGTCAAGAGACCGGTCGGATACATTTTATATTTCTGACGACTTAGTGCTCAGAACGCATACATCACCTATGCAGATACGGACCATGAAGAAAGCGGTAAAAGAAGGAAAGCTGCCGATCCGTATGGTTTCCACCGGAAGGACATTCCGTTTTGATGATGTGGATGACACGCATTCGCCGATGTTCCATCAAATGGAATGCTTGGTTGTGGATAAAGGGGTTACCATGGCAAACCTTAAGGATTCAATTGACCAATTTGTTAAGGAATTGTTCGGAAGCAACATGGAAACACGTTTCAGACCGCACAACTTCCCATTTACGGAGCCAAGTGCCGAGGTTGACGTATCATGTCTCATATGTATGGGAAAGGGATGCCCTGCATGCAGCGGAACTGGATGGAGTATGGAGCTGTTAGGCTGCGGAATGATTCACCCCAATGTTCTGCGAAACTGCGGCATAGACCCGGAAATATATTCGGGATATGCATTCGGTATGGGAATAGACAGAGTTGCCATGGTTAAATACGGAATCCCAAACATCAGATTGTTATTTGAAAATGATGTAAGATTCTTAAAACAATTTTAGGAGGCTTGTATGCTAATACCAATTAAATGGATGAAACAATATGTAGATATTGATACTGATGATAAAACATTGGCGGATAAATTAACACTTACCGGCTCTCATGTGGATGCTGTTATAGATTATAACAAGGAAGTTAAAAATGTTGTAACCGGAAAAATATTAGAAATAAAAGAACATCCAAACGCTGACAAATTAGTAATTACACAAATTGATATAAATGAAAGCGAACCTGTTCAAATTATTACCGGAGCCAAAAATATAAGCGAAGGCGATATAGTGCCCGTATCTCTCGAAGATGCCGTACTTCCCAACGGATTAAAAATCAAGAAAACAAATTTCAGAGGTCTGCCATCTTACGGAATGATGGTTTCTTATGAAGAATTAGGGTTTGAAGATAAGGTTATTCCAAAAGAATCAAGGGATGGAATTATTATATTGCCGGACGATACACCTCTTGGAAGTGACATTAAGGAAGTTTTGGACTTAAAGGGAAGCGCATTGGAAGTCGAAGTTACATTCAACAGGCCGGACTGCCTTAATATTGTCGGAATGGCAAGAGAAACAGCGGCAACCTTGGGAACAAAATTCAGATTTCCCGAAATTGAAATTAAGAATGAAGAGGGAAATATTAAGGATTATCTTAATGCGGTTGAAATTGAAGATGAAAATTTATGTTCCAGGTTTTATACAAGAGTAATTAAAGATATTAAAATTGGTCCGTCTCCCTTGTGGATGCAAAGAACATTGATGGATGCCGGAATGAGACCCATAAACAATATAGTTGACGTAACGAACTTCGTAATGCTTGAGCTCGGTCAGCCGCTTCATGCTTATGATTTGGAAGCATTGGAAGGAAGAAAGCTCATAGCAAGAAGAGCCGCAAGAAATGAAAAAATAGTAACTATAGACCAGGTTGAGAGAAATTTAGACAATAATATGCTTGTAATTGCAGATGCTGTAAAACCTGCCTGCATAGCGGGAGTGATGGGAGGATATTATACCGAAATAAGCGACAACACTAAAATAATGGCTTTGGAAACAGCAAACTTCAATCCAAAATCAATAAGAGAAACGTCAAAAAAATTAGGAATGCGCTCGGAAGCATCGGCAAGAAACGAAAAGCCCATGGGTTATGTAATGTGCGAAATAGCAAGCAACAGGGCATGCCAGTTAATTGAGATGATCGGTGCGGGCACGGTGGTCGGAGGTTATCTTGAGGCGGGCAAAAGCGAATATGAACCACCTGTAGTAACTCTCAGACCCCACCGCTCAACTTCACTTTTAGGTGTTGAAATACCGGTTGCTCATATGCTGAAGTCACTTAACACATTAGAGATAGAATCGGTTTATGACGGTGAAAAAATAACTTCAAGGATTCCGTATTTCAGAACCGATATCGAGCAGGAAGCGGACTTGATAGAGGAAGTAGGAAGACTTTATGGTTTTGAAAATATTGAATCAAAACCACTTAGAGGAAGCACAAGAGTAGGCAGAAAATCTGACATACGAGCTGTGGAAGATGAAATAAAGTCGCTTCTTTGCGGAATGGGATTGTATGAAATAACCACGTATTCATTCATGAGCCCAAAAACATATGACAGCATATGTGTTCCCGAAAACAGTGAATTAAGAAATTATGTGAAAATATTAAATCCTTTAGGAGAAGACTTTTCTTCCATGAGAACAACTTTATTGCCAAATATGATGGAAGTTGTTCAAAGAAATTCAAACCGCGGAGTAGACAGAGCAAAATTGTATGAAGTAGGAAGCATTTTTATTCCGAAGGATCAGCCTGTTACTAAGGAGCCGTTCGAAAAATTAAAGCTTAGTATCGGAATGTACGGTAATTATGACTTCTATGGTTTAAAAGGTATTATTGATGCTTTGCTGTCGAGATTCGGAATAAAGACAGTTTTGAAGCCTTTAAGAGATAATCCGGCATTTCATCCGGGAAGAACCGCCGCAATGTATGCAAATGATGAATTGATTGGTATTTACGGAGAAGCTTCCCCTAAGGTTTCAGACAATTACGGGCTTGACCACAAGGTGTATTTGGCTGAGTTGGATGTTGAGAAAATTCTTCAGTACAAGAATACCGATTGGAAATATGAGCCTCTGCCAAAATACCCTTCAATGGTAAGAGACATAGCCGTAATAGTTAAGGATGATGTTTCGGCAGGTGATATGGAAGAAGCAATCAAAGAAGTAAATCCGTATTTGATTGAAAAAGTTGAATTGTTTGATGTGTATAAAGGCGAGCATATTGAAAAGGGATACAAGAGCACCGCTTTCTCTGTTACCTACAGAAACAAGGAACGTACCTTAAAAGAAAAGGAAGTCGAAAATATTCATAATAAAATACTTCAGGTATTGGGAAAGAAATATAATGCGGTATTAAGGTAGCTGATAGGATTAAAAGGAGAAGAAATGGATAGAGTTGCTTTCAGTATATTTGGAATAGATGTTATGTGGTACGGTGTGTTAATATCTGCAGGAGTTCTTCTTGGAGTTGTTATTGCGTTAAGGGAAGCTAAAAGAAGCGGTTTTAAGGAAGACAATTTGCTGGATTTTTTGCTTTATGCAATACCTGCGGGAATAGTTGGAGCCAGAGCGTACTATGTTATATTTTCGTGGGATTATTACAGCCGGAATTTGTCCCAAATAATAAATACAAGAAATGGAGGGCTTGCAATCCACGGTGCAATTATTGCAGGTGTAATTACGGCAGCTTTGTTCTGTAAAAAGAGAAAGATTAATGTCTTGGAGTTAATTGATTTAGTTATACCCAGCCTTATCATTGGTCAGGCAATAGGACGATGGGGAAACTTTATAAATCAGGAAGCCTACGGAGGACCAACGAACCTTCCTTGGGGAATAATTATAGACGGGCAAAAAGTGCATCCCACATTCTTATATGAATCCATTATAGATTTTTGTATATTTATTTTCTTAATTTGGTTCAGAAAAAACAAAAAGACAACGGATGGTCAAATATTCGGGTTATACCTAATTTTATATTCAGCGGGAAGATATTTTGTTGAAGGCTTAAGAACTGACAGTTTAATGTTCATGGGCATGAGAGTGGCACAGCTTATAAGTATTGCATCCATCATAATCGGTGTCTTACTGCTTATTTATGTAAAAAACAATAAAACCGAATAGCTTGTTATTCTGAAAAGGGCTGCGTCCCTAAGAATGACCGATACAAAAATCCTTCGCGAAAGCGGAGGATTTTTTTGTCAAAAAAAGATTTGACTCCCTAAGCCCTAAGAATGACACGAAATAAGGTTCCTAAATGACGGTGGCTGCGATTCGGAATATCTGAAAAATAATTGGCAAAAAATAATTTTTGCATTTTTTTAAAATAATAGTGGCATTTTTATCCCATGTTGTGGTATAATATGCCCAGTAGGTGGTAGAAAATGTTTACTGGTGAATATATACATTCATTTGATGAAAAGGGAAGAGTTATAATACCTTCAAAATTTAGAAATGAATTAGGCGAAACGTTTTATATCGGAAAAGGGCTGGATAAATGCTTGTTCGTTTATCCTGTTGAAACATGGACGGAATTCGTCGGTAAGCTTAAAAATTTATCTACATTTAATAAGGAAGAAAGATTTTTCTTAAGAAGGTTTGTTTCGGGGTTTTCTGAATGTTCTTTCGATAAACAGGGAAGAATATTAATACCGCCGCAGCTTAGAAGCTTCAGCGAATTAAATACGGATGCCGCTATAATAGGAGTTATAGACAGAATCGAGATTTGGAATAAAAACAGTTGGGATGATTACTCCAACAATGACCAGTTCGATTTTGACAGCATTGCGGAAAAAATGTCGGAATTGGGGATAGGTTTGTAAGGAGGAAAAATGGACTACATACATAAATCGGTTTTACTGGACGAATCTATTGAAGGTCTGAATATAAGAGAAGACGGTATTTATGTTGATTGTACTCTTGGCGGGGGAGGCCATACCGAGGAAATACTTAAAAGGGCAACTAAGGGCAAAGTCATAGGAATTGACCAGGATGATTATGCAATTGAAAGAGCAAAAGAAAAATTAGGAAGCTTTAAAAATTTCATTCCCGTAAATAACAATTTCAGCAACATAGATGAAATTTTAGATGAGCTAAACATAGATAAAGTTGACGGAATAATGTTTGATCTTGGTGTTTCATCATTTCAGCTTGATATTCCTGAAAGGGGATTTTCGTACAATCATGACATGCCTCTTGACATGAGGATGGATAAAAGCCAGACAACCACAGCAAGACATATTGTAAACGGATATGAAGAAAATGAATTATCAAGGATTCTTTGGGATTATGGCGAAGAAAAATGGGCGGCAAGAATTGCAAAATTCATTGTACAGGAACGAGAGCATGAATTTATTGAAACAACAGGGCAGCTTGTATCAATTATTAAAAAGGCAATACCAAAACAAGTGAGACAGGAAGGCTCACATCCTGCAAAGAAAACTTTTCAGGCAATAAGAATTGAAGTCAACAGAGAATTGGAAATACTTGAAAATACAATTAAATCTGCAGTTGAAAGATTAAATGAAAAAGGGAGAATCTGTGTAATAACATTTCATTCCCTTGAGGACAGAATTATTAAAAATACATTTGCGGAATTAAATAAGGACTGTATTTGTCCTCCTGAATTTCCAAAATGCATATGCGACCACAGGAGAAAGCTAAAATTAATAACTAAAAAACCAATAATTCCGTCTGAAGACGAGCTAACAAAAAATAGAAGAGCACACAGCGCAAAATTAAGAATAGGGGAGAGGGTGTAAACAATGTCAGCATTAAGAAAAGAAGCGGTTGAGTTAAAAGATTATGGACAAGAAATAGAAAATTCTCCAAAGCGAATAAAACAAAAAAAGAAAAATAATAATTTTTTAGAGAGCTTTAAAAATTCAGCCATGATTGCAATAACATTTATATTGGGAATATTAATAGTATATAATTATGCCGTAATTACCGACAAGCAGATGGAGCTGAATGATATTAATATTCAAATAGAAAATCTTAATAATGAAATTGACAAATACCATATAGCTTTGGAGAGCATCAAAAACACTAACAGCATTGAAGAAATGGCAAAAGTATATTTAGGCATGAATTATCCCACAAGGAAGCAGACTGTATTTGTAGATTTTACATATGGTGCTGATAAAACCGAAGATGAAGAAAATATAATGGCAAAGGATGAAAATGTGTTAGTAGGATTAATTGACAAGGTAGTTAGTTTCATTCGATAGGGGGTTGCCATGAGAAAGCGCGCCAAAAGCACTACTAACCTTCAGAATAAAAGAAGGATGTTGTTTTTTTTAGTATGCTTTTTTTTAGTTACAATAGCTTTGGTTGTAAGATTAGGCTACATACAGCTTATAAAAGGTGAAGAATACAGAAAGCAGGCAATGGAAAACTGGTCGAGGGATATTACCATAAGTGCCAAAAGAGGGACCATATACGATGCCAAGGGTAAAAAACTGGCGGTAAGCGTAAATTCAAGCACTGTTACATGTTTTCCCGCGGATGTGAAAAAAAGCGTAAAGTCTGCCATAGACAATAACGATAATGAAGAAGACAGCTCGTTGACAAAAATTTTGAAAAAACTTAATAAAACAATGTTTACAGAAGAAACCGCCGCTGATTCGATACCTGTCAATACCAAGACACCGGAAGAAACAGCGCAAATTTTGTCTGAAATATTGGAGATGGACTACGAGGAAGTACTCAAAAAAATAACTTCTGATTATAATTATGTTGTTCTTAAAAAATGGATTAACGATGAACAGGCACAAAAAATAAGGGAGCAGGAATTAAGCGGAATAAATATTATTGAAGATAATAAGAGAGTATACCCTTACGGGAATTTTGCACCATATGTATTGGGCTTTACCAATATTGACCAGAACGGCTTATATGGGGTAGAAGCTACCTATAATGATTATCTGACGGGTATTCCGGGAAGAACGGTTGTAAACACCGACGCTTACGGGAGAGAGCTGCCTTTTGGATATAATGAATATTATGAATCACAGGACGGTCTGGGAGTTGTTCTTGCTATAGATGAGGTAATACAGCATTATGCGGAATCGGCGGCGCAAAAAGTTATGACGGATTACAATGCAAAACGTGCAACAATCTTGGTAATGGATCCCAATACAGGCGATGTTTTAGCAATGGCATCAAAACCCGATTACGATCCTAACGACCCCAAAATGCCGATAGACGAAAATATCAGGTCAGAGTGGGAAACTCTTCCCGATAAAGAATTGCAAAATGCTTGGTTTGATATGTGGAGGAATCCCGCAGTTAATGATATATATGAGCCCGGCTCCACATTTAAGCTTATAACTACCGCGACTGCGCTTGA
>DAIMMU010000133.1:0-7128 GCA_036720515.1 Sedimentibacter sp. | reverse complement strand
AGTCCGATTACATACCTTGCATTGCATGGGGGAGGAATGCAAGGTACTGTGAAAAGTTGGAGGTTGGCGATCATATAAAAGTATGGGGCAGGATACAAAGCAGAAGATATCAAAAGAAAAATGAGCATGAATCATATGAAACAAAGATAGCCTATGAAGTATCTGTTACAAAGTTAGAGCATATAAAAACAGAAAATAACAGAAAGAAAGATGACGAACAACAGGAATGATAATATAGAAATTTCAAAAGAAACCGTTTAGGTTTCTTTTTTGCTATCAAAAATCTTTACAGATAATATTTATAAAACATACTCAAATGTCAAAAAAATTGACAATTATAGTATTGTCATATATTCTAATATGAAAATGTTGTCATGAAACATAGCTTTTATGAGTACCAATAATTATAAATGACAGTTGGCATTATTTTTGCATTGAATATAATAAATAAGCAAAGAAGGAGGAAATAGATGAATAAACCTAAAATAGGTGTTACAACTGCATGGAGTGTCGAGACATGGGGTGATTCAATAGAAAGCCGTGGATATAATTATGTAGGAAAAACTTATATTGAAGCAATAATTTCAGCAGGCGGTATCCCGGTTTTAATTCCGCAAATGGAACACGATGATATTGGTGATATACTAAATATCGTTGATGGTTTGCTATTTACGGGAGGAGGAGATGCTAAAAGGTTTTCAAAAAATGCTCTGCCTGATCTAAGAGAACAGCAGCCAACAAGATACGATTTTGAAGCAAAGCTGCTTAAGTCGGCAAAAGAAACTAAAAAACCAATCTTGGGCATCTGCAGGGGATTCCAAATGATTATTGAAGTTTTTGATGGTTCTTTATCATCGGATGTAGTTGACGGGCACAAACAGAATATTTATGGTGGGGAACCATGGCATGAGGTTATTATTGAGGCAGACAGTTTTCTTCATAGGATTGTAAGCGACACAAAATGGAAAGTAAATAGTTTTCATATTCAAAAAGTTGAAAAGATACCTGACAACTTTACAGCAACAGCCATATCAAGTGATGGGGTTATAGAGGCTGTTGAATGTAATGATCCCTTTATAGTCGGTACCCAATTTCATCCTGAAGAATTATTGTGGGGGGACAAAAGAGCTGAATTGTTTTTCATAAAGTTTATTGATGAATGTAAAAGAGGAGGTAAGTAATGACTGAAAAAATCAAGAAAAAAAGTTTTATTGAAGGATTAAAAAATCCTAATTCCTATGTAATTATTTTATCTTTAATAATTGTATGCATGGTTATAACTTGGCTTGTGCCTTCAGGCAGTTATGAGAGGGTACAGGATCCCGCTTCAGGAAGAACTGTTGTTGATCCTGCCTCATTTCATTATGTTGAAGACAAATCGGTAAACCTGTTTGGTATGCTAAAAGCTATACCAAAAGGAATAGCCGCTTCCGGTGGAATTATAGCTTTTATATTCATTATATCAGGAGCTGTAGAGGTTGTAAGAAGTACCGGTGCATTGGATGCAGCTATTATTTACTTAGTTCATAAGATGAAGGGTAAGGATACTGTATTATTGGTATTTGTAACTTTCTTATTTACCATGTTAGGAGCAGTTTTTGGTTTTGCGGAAGAAACCATACCATTTATACCTTTAGGAATTTCTATGTGCTTAGCCTTAGGCTATGACAGAATGGTTGGATTCCATGTTGTTAGAACCGCAGCATGGATTGGATTTGCAGGTGCATTTTTGAATCCGTTTTCAATTGGAGTAGCACAAAGCATTGCGGAGCTTCCGTTATTTTCAGGATTAGGATTTCGTATAATTTGTTATATAGTCTTTTTCCTTATAGGTGTTTGGTTTATTTTAAGTTATGCCAAGAAAGTTAAAAATGACCCTACAAAAAGTGTTCTTTATGGATATCAGGGTCAAAGAGACGAAAGCGACTTTCAACTTATGGATGTCGGTGAGTTTACAACCAGACATAAATTAGTTTTATTAACATTTTTAGTTTGTTTAGGATTCTTGGTATTTGGTGCAATAAAATATGGTTGGTACACTACTGAACTATCAGCTTTATTCCTAGGTTTTGGGGTTTTAGCCGGTTTTATAGCAGGCTATACACCAAATCAAGTAGCCAGAGAATTTACGAAGGGAATGAGAGGTGTTACCTACGGTGCTTTAATTGTTGGATTTGCAAGAGCAATAGTTATTGTTCTTGAGGAAGGCATGGTGCTTGATACAATAGTTTATGGTTTCTCGTTGCCTCTAATGGGATTAGGAGCTTCTTTGGCAGCCGTAGGTATGTTTATTGTACAATCATTCTTAAATTTCTTTATTGGCTCAAGCAGCGGATTGGCAGCAGCAACAATGCCTATCATGATTCCATTGGCAGATGTTTTGGATGTAACAAGACAGACTGCGGTATTAGCATTCCAATTCGGTGATGGTATTACAAATATGTTATGGCCTGCAATGATTTACTACCTTGCATTTGCCGATATACCTTATAATATTTGGTTTAAACATATTTTGAAGTTAAATATAATATTAAGTATAGCTGCCGTGATACTTGTAGCAGCAGCACAAATGATTAGTTACGGTCCGTTCTGATTCAATAAAAACTCCCCTATCACATCAAAACCTTGTGATAGGGTTTATTTTATTTGAGAAAATTATATTAGCATGTTAATATATAATTAATTGACTTAGGGTGGTGATTATTTGAAAAAATTTAATAGAAATATTGACTTGAACCTTTTATCAAACACAATAAACAAGATAAATAAATCAACGAATTTTCAAACTACTGCAGAAATAATTTTCGGTTTTATAAAAAGTTTTATAGATTTTAATATGGCAGTGATTTATAAAATAAATGATAAGGAAAACATATTGGAAATAGTCTCCTGTCTTGGCTCTGATGCGGAAAAACTCAAAAGAAGAATGCCTTTTAAAGTAGGGGAAGGTGCTGTCGGTTTGGTGGCTCAAAATAAAAGGCCCATCCTTATTAATGATGTGCTAAAAAGCAAGGAAATTCAAGTAAGACAATATTGCGACGAGGATCCCGTTATTCGTACATTTTTGGCGGTACCTTTAGTTGTTGGAGATAAAGCTATAGGCATTTTAAGCATATCAAATTCACAGCCTGAACAATATGATGATTATGATGTACAAATGATTAATATTATTGCTTCCCAGGGAGCGGTATTATTGGAGCTAAATAATAATATTACAGAAACACAAAGATTTTCCAACAAAATTCTTGATAATGTAAACAGCGGAATTATTGTTGTAGATATAAATTGCAATGTTGTAAAATTAAATAAATCTGCCGAAAATATTACCGGTTTTAAATTTGAGGAGATAGTGGGAAGTGACATTTTATCGGGACATTTAGTTTTAGATAATGAGGAAAATTTTATTTACCAATGTTTTAATGAAGGAAAAGTATACTTTGAAGAACCGGGATTCATGGTTAGAAAGGATCAAAATATTATAAGAATACGTCTTAGCACCTCTTTAATGTATGATGAAGAAGGAAATATAAAAAGCTGTATATGCATTTTCAGAGATAACACTGAAATAGAAAATCTCCAAAGCCGCATAGCAATGACAGATAAGTTGGAAGCATTAGGAAGGCTGACAGCAGGCTTGGTTCATGAAATAAGAAACCCACTTTTGCCCATAAGGAATGCCAGTGAATATTTGCTTAATAAATACGGCAATACAGAAAGCAATGACGAAATGAAAAGCCTTCTTAAGATAATCAGTGAAGAAAGCGAAAGGCTTAACAGGGTATTGGAGCAATTTGTAAATATGGGTAAAAATAGCTTTGCATCAATGGGGAATTGCGATTTAAAAGAAGTAATTGATGAGGTTTTAACCTTATTGAATTATACTATAAATAAGAATAATATTGAAATTAAAATGAATTTTACTTATGATTATATAATATTACCCTACAACAAGGACAACTTAAAACAAGTGTTTATTAATTTGATGCTGAATTCAATTGATGCAATTAATTTGAATGATATCTCAAAGCCTAAAATTATTACCATCAGTGTTATTAAATATAATGATTATACATCTATTTCCATTGAAGATACAGGCACGGGCATTCAAAAAAAAGATCTGCATCAAATATTTGACCCTTTTTATACAACAAAAGAGTATGGTACCGGAATGGGGTTATACATAGCGTTTAATATCATAAAAAGCTCCGGTGGAGTAGTGGATGTTCAAAGCAGCAATGAAAAAGGCACAAAAATAGTATTGACCATGCCGATAGAAGAGGGAGGAGAAAATGAATGTTAATATTTTAATTGTAGACGATGAAAAATCTATAAGAGAAACTTTAAAAATTATTTTTAATAATTTAAATTATAAAGTTTTTACTGCTCAAGACGGATTTGAAGCAATTAACATTATAAAAAGCAATATTATAGATATAATGGTTACCGATCTTCGAATGCCCCTAATGGATGGAATAGAATTGATGCAACAAGCACTAAATATCGATTCCTCAATAGAAACTATTTTTATATCCGCATATGCCGATATAAAGGCTGCTGTTAAGGTAGTTAAAATGGGTGCTTTTGATTATATAGAAAAATCCTTTTCAACAGATGAGCTTATCTTTACAATTGAGAAGGCTATTGAATTAAGAAAATTAAAAGAGGAGAATAGAAGTTTAAGGAGAAGGATTGAAGGGAAGTATAATTATGATGGCGTAATTGCCAAAAGTGAAGCTATGCAAAAAATAATTGATATGGTTAACAGAGTTGCAAACAGCAAGGCAAATATTTTATTAACCGGTGAGAGCGGCGTCGGTAAGGATGTTATGGCAAATTATATACATAAAAGAAGCAACAGGGCGGGAAATAGCTTTATTGTGATAAACTGCGGAGCAATACCCGAAAATTTAATCGAGTCGGAATTGTTCGGACATGAAAAGGGTTCCTATACCGGAGCAGATCGTATGGGTAAAGGAAAGTTTGAACTTGCAGATAAAGGTACAATTTTTTTGGATGAGATCGGTGAATTGCCGTTACATGCTCAAGTAAAATTCTTGAGGGTTCTTCAGGAAAAACAAATATACAGAATCGGTTCGGAAAAAAGCATCAGTGTTGATGTAAGAATAATTGCAGCTACAAACAAAAACTTATCGGAAGAAGTTGAAAAAGGAAATTTCAGAGAAGATTTATATTATAGATTGAATGTTGTAAATTTAGAAATACCTCCTTTGAGAGACAGAAAAGATGATATTCCTGTTTTAGCGGAATATTTCCTGATGGAATTTTCAAAGGATTATGATAAAAAAATAAAATATTTTGAGGTTGAAGCACTAAATTATTTGATGGATTATGAATGGAAAGGGAATGTTCGAGAGTTAAAGAATGTTATAGAACGTTCCGTATTAGTCGCCAATGATGAAGAGGAATTATTGCTGAAAAACCACCTTCCTAAAGAAATAACGGGTTTAGACCTAAATGATGATATTAATGATAATAAAGAAAAAACATTAGCAGATTATGAGAAAATGATAATAGAGAATACTTTGAAAAGGTATGAGGGAAATAAAACTAAAACTGCCGAGGTATTAGGCATTAAAAGGCAAACATTGTATAACAAATTAAAGGATTATAATTTAGGTAGTTAAAGAAAATTACGATATTTATGAAAAGCTTAATTAAAAGTGTCAAAAATATTTACATAATTTTGATGAATGAACCGAAAGGTGCGTAAAATACGCAACCTAAAACCTTGGCACAGTTATTGCTATATATATTGTATAAATAACAATACAATATTGGAGGCAATAAATGAATAAAAAAGAGCTTAGGATAATTTGTCCTAACGGACATTTGGGTTTTTCACCTACAAAAGAAGAAAGCTTTTGGATAGGTGCAAAGACAAAACCTGATTATTATTGCAGCGATTCAGGCAGCGATGATATAGGTCCGGGACCACTTGGAGCAGATAAATGCGCAAGCTTGTATGTTTGGCAGAAGCATGATTTGGAGTTAATGCTATTGGCGTCAAGAGAACAAGGTGTTCCAATGATAATCGGATCAGCAGGTGATACGGGCACTAACAGCAGAGTTGATATGTATGTTCAAATAATAAGGGACTTGGCAAAAGAGCACAATTTACCAAAGTTTAAATTAGCCTACTTTTATTCTGAGGTTGATAAAGAATATTTAAGAAGTAAAATGGAAAAAGGCGGCGTAATTGCAGGCTTAGATTCAAGGACAAATCTTACCGTTGAGGAACTGGACGGCACCGAGCGAATAGTTGCCGTTGCGGGAGTTCATCCGTATATTAAGGCATTGGAAATGGGAGCTGATGTAATAATCGGAGGAAGGTCTTCGGATATTGCAATTTTTGCCGCACCGGCTATTTATGAAGGATTCCCGGAAAATATTTCATATTATGCAGGAAAAGTATTGGAATGTGCTTCGTTTTGCGCCGAGCCATACGGAGCTAAAGAAAGTGTAATAGGCACAATTACAAAGGATGATGTCAAGGTTACGGCAATGGCGCCATGGCAAAGATGTACCGTTGCTTCAGTTGCAGGTCATGCCATGTATGAAAGGTCTAATCCTTATTATGAATATTTTGCCGGTGGTATGCTTGACATGTCAGAATGTGTTTATGAGCAGCATGATGAAAAAACGACAAGAATTACAAATCCAAAATACATTCCAATTGAAGGTAAGGTAAAGGTTAAATTGGAAGGATCGACAAAGGTTGGAGAAATGTATATAGGAATAGCCGGAATCAGAGATCCATATACAATCAAGCATATTGATAAGGTAATTGAAATGGCAAGGGAACAGGTTAAGGAACGGTTCGGCGAAGAGGGCTATGAACTGCATTATAGAATATATGGCAAAAATGGAGTAATGGGTGATTTAGAACCTATTAAAGAAATAAAGTCACATGAGCTTTGCGTTGTGGTACAAGGAATTGCACCTGAAAAGGACATGGCGGAAGAAGTTGCAATGACAGGCTTAAGACAAATATTCTATGCGAGATTGCCTGAAGTAAAGGGAACAGCCGGCACTGCTGCTTTTATTGTAGATGAAGTTTTACATGCTACTCCGGCATTTAGATGGTCATTAAATCATACCGTTGAAGTG
>DAIMMU010000132.1:0-7168 GCA_036720515.1 Sedimentibacter sp. | reverse complement strand
TTGGTATTCTTGAAATGCTTAGATAAAAATGATATAATGTGCTTACAAATAAACATTTTAGTATAGAAATACTCATTTAAAAAGAAAGGTTTTATTAATGACTAAGCATAAAATTGTTATAGGCGACAGCCGAAAATTAAATAAAATACAGGATAAATCAATACAATTGATAATCACATCACCACCATATTGGCAGCTTAAAGATTATGGAACGGAAGATCAAATTGGATTCAATGACAGCTATGAAGAATATATAAACAATCTTAACTTGGTATGGAAGGAATGTTACCGTGTGCTTTCCGATGGTTGTCGCATGTGTATAAATATTGGAGATCAGTTTGCGCGTTCCGTTTATTATGGAAGGTATAAGGTTATACCCATCCGAACCGAAATTATTCGATTTTGTGAGGCGTTGGGGATGGATTATATGGGAGCTATTATTTGGCAAAAAACTACCACTATGAATACTAGCGGCGGTGGAGCAATCATGGGCAGTTATCCTTATCCGAGAAATGGAATACTGAAAATGGATTATGAGTTTATTTTATTGTTTAAAAAGTTAGGAAATGCTCCAAAACCGACACCTGAACAAAAAAAGGCTTCTGAAATGTCCAAAGATGAGTGGATTGAGTATTTTTCTTCTCATTGGAACTTTTACGGAGCCAGGCAGAACGGACACATTGCAATGTTTCCGGAAGAATTGCCAAAAAGGCTTATTAAAATGTTTTCATTTGTGGGAGAAACGGTTTTTGACCCGTTTTTAGGAAGCGGAACAACATCTTTAGCTGCCAAAAATTTAAATAGGAGCTCTGTAGGTTATGAAATTAATAAGGAGTTTTTGCCAATTATTAAAGAAAAGATGGGCGGAGATCAATTAAGTATAATAGACAGTCAGGTAATTTATACGGAAGATGGCAACAGCAACAATTTTTCCTTGGATGATTTGCCATATATTTTTCATGACCCACACAAAATGGATAAACAAATAGATGTTAAAAAACTTACATTTGGCTCCAAGATAGATAAAAATACACAAAAAAGAGAAGACCTTTTTACAGTAAATCAAATATTGTCTCCGGAAGAGATAATTCTTAATAATGGAATTAAAATAAAACTCATAGGGATAAAGTCTAATAAAGAAACAGTAACCGAAGCAATGGACTTTTTAAAGGAAAAATTCAATAAGAGAAAAGTTTTTATGAAGTATGACAATCTTAAATATGATAAGAATAAAAATCTTCTATGTTATTTATATTTAGATAATAAAACATTTATTAATAATCATTTGATAAGAACAGGCTATGTTGATGTTGACACATCATATGATTATTCCTGCAAAGATAAATTCTTAAATTCTATGCCTAAATAAAACAAAAACGGAGATGAAACATCTCCGTGCCTTATTCTTCAACTTCAATAATTATACCGGTCTTTGTTTTAGTATAGTATATCATTTTGACATTTATACTTTCAGGAAGGCGATTCATAGTTTTGTATGTATCCGGTTTAATTGAATATGGAGTTTCTCCTACATAACCGTCAATACCAACGGACTCTTCCGCAGGTGAGGCAAGCCTGTAGCTTTTATTTAATTTTTGGGATAGTGAAGCTAATATTGCTTTTTGAACATAAAAACCATTATACGTTTTATGTATTACCAAATCCTTAACCCAGTCTTGTATCATATCTTTATCAATAAGTTTTATTGCTTTCTGCAGGTTTTTTACTTGTTCATAAATTCTTTCCGTTGCATTTTCTATTGCATTGGGATATCTTTGTAAATACCAATCTTCCCAATTGTGCAATGAAATATTATCGGCTGAATTCATGAATTCAGGAAACAAATCTGACATCTGACCAACAATTTTTGCTCTTGTTCCCTGTGCATTTTGGTTTGCCCAATTAATTAGCTGTGATGTGTATTTTGGAAATGTAACAAATTCACTTTCATTGTAAGCCAAAATTTCTTGGTTTTTTATTGTGTATTTCATTATTATGCCTCCAACTCCATATTATTTTTGCATTAAATCTTTAAATTTCCTCAGAATTATTTTTACTGTTATTATCAATAAACAATTTGTATGTATCAATTTTAAGTGCATCTGCAATTCGTTGGATGTTTTCTAATGAGATACTTCTTCGACAACGCTCTATTGCACTGATATATGTTCGATGCATTCCGCATTCATCCGCTAATTTTTCTTGAGACAAATTAGCTTTAACTCTATATTTTCTTACATTTGATGCGAAAACCTTAATTATATCCATATTAATGCCTCCTTTTTGATTATAACGGATGAATACTATAAGTCTACAGACTATAAGTAGCATTGATTGTTTAATTAATTATATTACCTTGTACATTCAATTAAAACTGTTATATAATACTATGTGAATAAGAAAAAAAGGCTATTATTTGTGGTACGGTTAAGATATGTCCGCAGTCACGTTCACTGATTTATCTGCTCCTTGTGTAAATTTGGAATTCATTGCGGCAGGGCATACCAACTGTCCCGCTTTGGGAGGCGTCGATGTATAAGATAGATTTAAACAGTGATATTGGTGAAAGTTTTGGGAATTATATGTTGGGAATGGATGAAGAGGTGTTGAAATATGTTACTTCCGCAAACATTGCCTGCGGATGGCATGCAGGTGATGCCACAGTGATGGACAAAACGGTTTTAATGGCTAAAAGTCTTAATACTTCAATAGGAGCTCACCCGGGATTTCCGGATTTAATGGGATTTGGAAGAAGAGAAATGAAGGTTGGGTATGAAGAAGCAAAAAATTATATAAAATATCAAATAGGGGCATTGTGGGCATTTGCAAGGAGCCATGGTGTTGAACTGCAGCATGTTAAGCCCCACGGTGCTTTTTACAATATGGCGGCGAAGGATAGCCGGATGGCAAGGGCAATTGCGGAAGCTGTTTATGAAGTGGACAAAGGATTAATATTAGTTGGTCTGGCAGAAAGCGAAATGATAAGGACGGGAAAAGATATAGGACTTAAGGTTGCAAATGAGGTTTTTGCCGACAGGGCATATAATCCTGATGGTACCTTGGTGTCAAGAAATATTAACGGTGCGGTAATACATGATAGGGATACTGCAATAAACAGAGTGATAAGAATGGTCAAGGAAGGAAAAGTTACCTCTGTAACAGGGGAAGATATCAATATTCAAGCCGATACAATCTGTGTTCATGGTGATAATCCTTCAGCTGTATTATTTGTTCAAGAAATAAGAAAAGCATTGGAAAAGGAAAATATAAAGGTTGAACCCATGGGCAGCTTTATTAAGTGACGGGTGATAAATTATGTATGAAAAAGCACAATATTTAATTTGCGGCGACAGCGCCCTCAACATCGAATTCGGAAATGAAATCAGTGAAGAAATAAACAAAAAAATCAGAGTAGCTGCCGCATTAATTGAAAACAGAGAAATTTCAGGAATAAGTGAAGTGGTTCCGACTTACCGGTCCCTGATGATTCATTATGATCCTTTAATAATTGAATACGAAGAATTGATTAGTATTTTAAAATGGATAGAAGAAAATATTAAAAATGTCGAACTTTATTCGCCTGAAATAATCGAAATACCTGTTCTTTACGGCGGTCAATACGGACCTGATATAGAGAATGTGGCAATGCATAACAAACTGACGGTTGAAGAAGTTATTAAAATACATACTTCAGCCGAATATTTAATATATATGCTTGGATTTACCCCGGGGTTTCCATATTTGGGCGGAATGGATAAAAGAATTGCAACCCCAAGGCTCCATTCTCCAAGAACCAAAATACCTGCAGGCTCTGTTGGGATAGCCGGAGAACAAACGGGAATATATCCGGTTCAAAGTCCCGGCGGGTGGCAGCTGATAGGAAGCACTCCGATTGAACTCTTTAACCCTGACAGCGAAAATCCGATATTATTAAAATCAGGAAACCATATTGTTTTTAAGAGTATTGATGAAGAAGAGTATATGAAGATTAAAGAGGAAGTCAAAAACAATGCCCATAAATGCAAGCTTTCCCGAAAAAGGGGGTTAAAATGGGACAAATAAAAATTATAAGCCCTGGGTTAATGACTACTGTACAGGACTTAGGCAGATTCGGCTATCAGCAGTATGGAGTATCAGTTTCAGGAGCAATGGATTATGTTGCCGCAAGGCTGGCTAATATTTTAGTTAAGAATGATGAAAATGAAGGCTTGCTTGAAATTACGCTGATGGGACCCGTAATAGAATTTTTGAGTGATACCGTAATTGCAATAACCGGTGCAGATATGGTGCCTTCAATAAATGACATGCCTGTTTACATGAACCGAAACACAGCTGTAAATGCGGGAGATATGTTATCTTTCAAAGGAATAAAAAAAGGCTGCAGATGCTATGTTGCATTTGCCGGCGGTATTGATGTTCCTGTTGTTTTGGGAAGCAAGTCCACATTTCTTAAGGCAGGAATCGGAGGATATGAGGGAAGAGCATTAAAGACAGGAGATATTTTGAATATCGTAAGCTCTGATAAGCCGACCTTTAACCTTTTAGAAAGAAAAGCAGAAAACTTTTATGACTATGACAGCGGAAAGGTAAAATTAAGAGTTGTTTTGGGACCTCAAGAGAATGCTTTTACAAATGAAGGAATAGAAACGCTGTTTTCCAATGA
Organism: Sedimentibacter sp.; assembly: GCA_036720515.1. GTDB lineage: Bacteria > Bacillota > Clostridia > Tissierellales > Sedimentibacteraceae > Sedimentibacter. The sequence goes on along the minus strand of DAIMMU010000132.1, from coordinate 2,505 downwards.
ATATTCTGTTACCGGCAACAGTGACAGAATGGGGTACACGTTGGAAGGTAAAGCAATCAAGCACAGGGAAGGTGCGGATATTATATCTGACGGTATTGCCATGGGTGCAATTCAGGTACCGAGCAAGGGTAACCCCATAATAATGATGGCTGACAGGCAGACCACAGGCGGGTATACAAAGATTGGCAATGTGATAACTGTTGATTTACCTAAAATAGCGCAAACCAAACCCGGAGATATAATTACTTTTGAAAAAGCAAGCCTGTCGGAAGCACATAAGCTATATAAACAGTTAGAAGAAAAATTCGTTTCATTGAAAGCATTATTTAATAATAAAAATAACTTAAAACTTAAAAATTATAATATTAAAATAAATGATACGATGTATGAAGTAAAAATAGAAGAGATTGAGTAATATAATATATATTATGTAAAGCGTAATTTTTAATTATGTAAACAACTAATAAAGGGGATTTAATAATTGAAAAGCATCGGCGTGAGAAACATCAAGAAGGTTAACCATTTAAATGAATTTGATGAAATTGAAAAAATAATACAATATAATTTATGCAACAGAGGACTTGGCAAAGTTAAATTATACAGACAGATGGAGAGCTGCGTAAATTCTCTGAACTTAAGCAACACTATTGTTATTGTAACGGGATTTCCGGTAAAATCAGCCGGAACAGGCGAAACTGACGGACCTCCGGGAGCTTTGGCATTGGCATATGCACTGCAAAAACTAAACAAGAAAGCAATAATTGTGACAGATAAGTATTCCGAATCTTTGATTCGTGCAGGTGCAAAAACCTTGCAGCTTAGCACGGAAATATATATTTTTAATGAATATAAGGCAGATGAGCAGGCAGAAGAAATAATAAAAAAATATAAACCCGGACATATTATTGCAATTGAGCGTCCCGGAAGAAGCATGGACAACAAATGCTATTCCATGTATGGTGAGGACATTACGGATTATTGCCCCAATACGGATATTCTTTTTATTAAAGCAAAGGAAAATAATATATCCACATCAGCCGTCGGGGATGGAGGAAATGAATTGGGTATGGCAAAAATAAAGGAAATTGTAAAGAAAAATGTAAATAAGGGAAATATTATTTGTGCGCGGTTTGAAACCGATAATCTTATTGTGGCAGGAGTGTCTAATTGGGGAGCATTTGGAATATGTGCGGGATTATCAATATTAAATGACAAATCACTCATGTTGAATGAAGATAAATATGAAGAAGTGATGAAGGAAATTATAAAAGCAGGTGCTGTGGACGGTTGCAGCAAGAAAAGGGAATTATCCGTTGACGGGATTTCCTATGAAGAAAATTTGATTATTTTTAACAAATTAAAGGAATTGACGGAAAGAGAAAGAAGAAAAAGCTTAACATGACAGCAAAGATGAAGGGAATGATTAAAATTAATTATGGCGACATGTCTCCAAAAGAAATAAGAAAACTAATAAGAGAAGAATTTATAACAACTCCTACGGCGGGCATGTGCAGAGGCTATGCACAAGCTAATTTGGTTGTACTTCCTCAAAGATATGCGGATGATTTTAAATTTTTTGCTAAGTATAACCCAAAGCCTTGTCCCATTCTTGAGGTTACCGAGCCGGGATGCTGCATAACAAAAAGAATAGCTGAAAATGCAAATATCATGACTGACATACCAAAATATTTTGTTTATAAAAACGGAGTAAAGACAGATGAATGTTATAATGCAAAGAAATATTGGCGTGATGATTTTGTTTGCTTTCTGATAGGATGTAGCTTTTCTTTTGAAGAAGCATTGATAAAAGGCGGAATAGATGTAAGACATATAACTGAGGGCTGTAATGTTCCAATGTATAAAACAAATATTAAATGCGAGCCTGCCGGCATTTTTAACGGACCTTATGTAGTAAGCATGAGACCTGTTAAGGCGGAAGATGTACAAAAATCATATAATATAACAGGTGAATTTCCCCATGTTCACGGTGCGCCCATTCATTCGGGCAATCCTGAAGAAATTGGAATCAAGGATATCAATAAACCTGATTACGGTGATGCGGTAGAAATAAAGGAAGGGGAAATTCCGGTATTTTGGGCATGCGGCGTTACTCCGCAGGCTGCCTTAGAAATTGCAAAGCCTGAAATTGTAATAACACATGCACCCGGTCATATGTTTATAACGGACATACTTAACGATGAAATTGAAGAACGGTTGGCGGTAGGTCATATGTAACTAACGACAATTTTGTGCGACGGAAGGAGCAAACAAAATTGTACAGCGAGACTGAGGATTCTCATACAAAAGGTATGGACAAAAATATGAAAGTTCGTTATAATGAAGACAGCAATCTATTAAAATACACATACATAATTATTTTATTAAAATAGGAGGGTTTTTAAATGAGTAAACCAGTAATGTCGGCACATTTTGAATCGAGAGTACCTTCAGATGTAAGGCTGGCACAAATGAAGTATGCAGAGCGTAAAGTTAAACCTGAAGCTG
>DAIMMU010000131.1:0-7272 GCA_036720515.1 Sedimentibacter sp. | reverse complement strand
GATAAAAATCCACTGCTTCATGATTAGGATAATATTCATTATCCAATACTCCGGGAGTGATTCTTCTGCTTGTATGAGCATCACCTGCTGTCATTACATCTGCTACACTGACACCTTTACCTCCTAAATTCCATCCACCTTCTAATTGATGAGCTGCTGCAGCTCCGCCCCATAAAAACTCTCTTGAAAACTCATTATTCTGCATAAAAAATCTCCTCCCAGTAAATACTTTTATTTTATTACCTACTACTTTAGCAATTTTTCTTTTCTTCTGCTAAGTATTGCTTATCCAATGCTACAACAAACGGATAATATATCATTACAATTAAAGCTATTGAAACAAGTTGAACGATAGCTCCCTGCCAACCACATAATAAAAACCCGGAAATAATTGGTGGAGTAGCCCATGGTATCGTAACGCCAGTGAATATAGGCATGAAGCCAGTTTTTATGGCAATAATAGGTAGAATTACTGCAACCATAGGTGACAATACAACAGGTATTAGCATTTGAGGATTAAATACAATTGGAACACCAAATATGACAGGTTCATTTATATTGAATAAAGATGGAACTGCACTTAACTTTTTAGTGGCATTCAATCTCTGTGATTTTGCTACTAAAAACATTGCTATTATTAAACCAATTGTACAACCTGCACCACCCATTGTTGCAAATTGATCCAACATTTGAGTAGTTCCAATATGACCAGTTTCGACTGTTAATTTTCCAGCTTTAAACAACTCATAGTTTTCCAGAGCATTTGCGTTAAGCAATGGGTATAATAAAGAATTAATAACTGTAGGATGTATGCCAAACCACCAAAACAATCCATTTAATGCTGCAAGTATAATCATTGACCCTGCAGTGCCAGTTATTCCTTGTAGTGGAGTTTGTATTAATTTATATATCATTTCATGAAATGAGAATCCAAATATAGAGCAAACTCCGTTAATAGCTAAACAAGCAATAACAATTAACAAACCAGGAATCAAAGAACTAAATGATTGACTAACTGCATCAGGAACACTTTCAGGCATTTTAATAACCAAATGTTTTTTAATACAGAAACGATTAATTTCAACTGATATAGCTCCTATTAATAATGCTGTGATAACTCCTTTCGTGCCGAGCCAAGCAAAAGGCAAAACCCCTGTTACTACTTCACCTGATTTTAAAATAGTGCTTTTAGGGGTAACAACAATATATGCGACTATGGCTAATATCATATTTTGCAATTCGTTCATTTTATATTCTCTTGCAAGGTAAAAGGCAAATGTCGCTGCAGTCATAACTCCAAATATATCATAAGTAGCACTTGTCGCTTGTGAAAGAAGTGATGACCAACCCTCTCCAAAAATACGGTTCATAAAATCTGCATACCCTGGGATAGGAAAGTTAAGTATTAGCACAAATATAGATCCTATCAACGTTAAAGACATAATAGATAGGAAACCTGATCTTAAAGCAACAAAATATTTAAAATTTGTTACTTTTGATACAGACGGTACAATTTTGTTTTCAATAAATTTTGTTGGCGCTTCCATTCAATATCTACTCCTTTTTTAAGTATTTAGTTATATTCTTAAATAATTTAGAAAATACTTTTTAAAGTTCTAATGCCTTTTTTAGGATCTCATCGCCTCGCATCAATCCGTAATCTTCCATACCAATAACTGCAACTTTTATTTTCGTTCCTTTAACTTTTTCTTCAAATTGCTTTTTTGCATATTTAATTTGCGGTCCGAGGAGAATTACATCTATATCTTTTGTCTCTAAACTTAAATCGGCATTGGACATAGGTTCGGCAAAAATTTCAGCATCTATGCCATCCTTTACAGCAGCTTCACGCATCTTTTTTACTAATATGCTTGTACTCATTCCATGGGTACAAACCAACATAATAGTTTTTTTTGTCATTTTTTTCACCCTCCAATAATAATATTTATTTATTTTTTAGATCATAGATCATTTTATAAAGTGATATTAATTCTTTTGCATCATCAATGGCCATGGTAGCCATTGTTAAGTGATCTAATGCATGAATTAATATGATATTAATACTATTTTTTTTACCGTTTGCCTCATTCGTTAATAAATTTGTTTGAATATTATGAGACTTGATAAGGGTTTCATTTGCTTCTTTTAATAAGTCTTCAGCTTCATCAAATTTAAACTCTCTAGCTTTTTGAATAGCCTCTATAGCATTACTTCTCGCATCACCAGCAGTTGAAATTAGCTGAAAGGCTGTTAGATATTCAGCGTCATTTACACTTGTTTCTTCATTTTCTTTGTTTTTTACATTTTTATCAATCATATTTTGCATCATCCTTTTATTTTTAATAATTAATATATTTGTGTAGGAAAAAGAATAATGATATTATCATTATTTTCTAACAATTTTATTATAGTCTTTATCCTATTCCTCCTTAAGCTAATCATTTTCCATATCCCTCCGGAAAAATCTCTACCAAATGATTTTCTCATTCTTAAGTAAGGCTTTTAAAGAATAACAAAATCCCTTGAGATAATTAACTTTATCTCAAGGGATTCTATTATTCTATACCACTTGAATATTCAACATTATTTCAATATTTATTCACTACTCACACATTAATTGAATTAATTCTTCCGGTAAGTTACATTCAATTAATTTCTGCATCATCGTTTTATTCTCAATGATATCGATTAATTGTTGATACACTTGGTTTAAATCACCCGTATATCCTTTCCTTATATTTAACAAACAAACGAATTGAACCTTTCTTTGCTCATCCCATTGAATCGGATTTTTCAATGTGCAAATCGTCAAAAATGTTTCGCTTGTATCAAATTTCATAGGGTGAGGAAGAGCTACCAAGTCTGTGAAACTTGTTGACGCTACATTTTCTCTTTCTAAAACAAAGCTCTCATAATTATGTGAAACCAGACCTTGTTTTTCTAATTCACTGCACAAATATTGAATTACACCTTCTTTATTATTTATATCTTTATGGATAAATACCCTTGATGAATTTAAAAGCAAATGCATATCAACTTTATTTGAAAACAACTTTTCTTTTATCCCCTTTACATCTTTATCTGATAAAAAGATATCAACCTTTTGGACAGGTACTCCCCACTTATCTTCGATTGGAATGGTACTGATAATCATATCAATTGAAGATAAGTCATATGATTCAAGATTATAGCAGCTAATTGTATCCACTATTTCAATATGATCTCCAAATACCTTTTGCAATCGATTATAAAGTATTTTTGCACTTCCCATCCCAGTTGCACAAACAACCAAGACTCTTTTTTTAACACTTTTATTGCCCTCCATCCGCTCTAAAGCTGCTTCAATATGAAGTGCAATATATGCAGTTTCATTCATATCCACCTCTTTATGGATGTATGATTCAATACATTTACTTGCAACAATTGCTCCTTCAAATGCACGGGGACATTTTAATTTAATTTCATCCAAAAGGGGATTTTTTATATGAAATTGAAATAATATACGATTCACTGCTGGACGAAGATGTAATGTCAGCCCTTGAATAAATTCAAAGTTATTGCGGAAGTCCCAATGAAATTTTTCTCTTAATTGCTCTATAATATCATCTACAATTTTACTTATCTCACCGCTATACTCAGTATATGCTTTTTCTGAGAGCAGTTTTGTGCAAAGCAACTGAACAGTGATATAGTCAATCTCTGTTTCTGGAAATTTTAAATTTGTATAGCTTTCTACTTCTTTTACAATTTCTTTAGCCACATTTTTTTCAAAAGTACACTCTATATTTGAATGAATATTTAATGATCCAATAATAAACCCTTCCTTAATTCTTTTACAAGCTATTGCAATATGTTTAGCCAAACTATCCAATGAGACATCTGAAATTTCTATTTGATAATCTTTTAGCTTTTTTATAGCAATATCTTTAATCTTATTAAACAAATCTTTATCATATGATTGGAGTTTATTATATTCTGTAAACATATTTGTACTATTATCAAGAAGTAAATTAGACAAACACATTCTTTTCATGTATTCGTCCCCTTCAATTTTTGTTCCATAGTAAGGGCGATTAATAATGTTTAATTCATATGAATCCAAAATTTGCCTAACTATTTTTAAGTCATTTCGTAATGTCGATTTGGAAACAAACATTTCATTTTCAAGGTCTTCCATCTTTATGTAACCCTTTGCCAATAAAAAACGCTTGATAATATAATTAACACGGTTATCTTGATCAGTAAAGTCATTGGAAATCTCTTTGTCCTTATCAAATGACTGGCAATAAAATTTCAGAAATTGTTCGGCATTAATGATTTCTAATTTATAACCTTTTCCACTAATTGATTGAATTTTAGCACCTATTTTTTGACTTTCACCTTGTAATACTTTTATATCATTTCTAATTGTTTTGTCGCTAACACCTAATTCTTTAGATATCCATTTAGCAGTCAGTATCCCTTTAAACTTAGTTAAAAATAGCAAAATTTGTTTTTGTCGATTTGTTAACGAAGACAATTTAATACCCTCCCTTGTATAACTAAATAAATCCGAAAACTCTCATTCCCTAATATATCTAAATTTCAGAAGAACGTTCTTTTATTTTCCCCCCAACAATTACTTTACACTAAGGACAGTATAAATGCTATGCCCATGGCTTTCAAAAATTTAAAGTAGCCCCCTGAAAAATTCCGTTTTATTGCAGATAGCAGCTGTTACTTTAAACTTTACAATTAGTAATTGAAGTTATTAATTTATAAAAACTTGATAGTTTTTTATTGTTATAATAGAATAAGAAGCAATAATAATTGTATTTATTAAAGGGGGTCTTAAATTGCTTAAAGATACTATTGAACTTGCTGAAAACAAGCTCATTCTTTTATATATAATTAAAAAAATAAACTTACCTGTATCACGTTCAAATATAACCCAAATAGTTCTTGAAAATAATCTATTAAACTATTTTCAGCTGCAGCAGTATCTTTCAGAGTTAATTGAGGGAGAATTTATAAGTGATACAAAGCAAAACAACAGCCATATAATGGCATTAACGGAAAAAGGAATTTCCACATTGAATTTTTTTGTTAATAGAATTCCTGAAAAAAAGTTGGAAATTATAAACAAATACTTAAAAGAGCATACCATATCTGATAAAAATGATTTTGAAGCCCTATCTAACTATATACCTCTTATTGGTAATAAATATATGGTTAATTTGAAATTTATTAAGAATGAAGATATGCTTATGGAACTTAATTTAATTGCAAATTCAGGTGTTGAAGCTGAAAGGATTTGTTCTATATGGAAGAGCAATCCCGAAGAAATATACGGAAAAATTTCAAATATGTTTATACAGGAGTAAACTTCTATGTAGTTTTTGCTTAATGTCTATAAAGAGATGTTATCCCCACCTAAATAAGGGATAACATCTGGCATCTATCAGTTTAGGCAAATTAAAATAAGCACCTCATTTTGATGCTTATTTTAATATATATTTTATTAATGTTTCCTCGTCGACTTGTGCCCCTTCTTCTTTTGCTTTTTTGGTATATTTATCGCATATCTGCATTGCAAAAATAGTAACCGCTTTCGGCATTCTCTCTTTAAATTTAATAGAAAGACTATAAAACTGTTGTGCCATCCTGACTTTCTCAAGCAGCTCACTGTCCATTAAATTCCCCTTAATAAATGGTTATACCATATTATATTAAAAGGGATTTAAAAATGTACATTTTATTAGAAATTAATCTTCATACACAATTGTGCCTTTACATATTGTCTTTTTCACTTTCCCATATAGTTTCATTCCTTTAAATGGAGAATTGCATGCTTTTGAGGAAAAATCCTCCACAGTCCAAACTTCATTAGGATTGAAAATCAATAGATCTGCTCTTCTCCCTTCCTTTATAAAGCCTCTGTGAATATTATATAGTTTAGCTGGATTAATAGTCATTTTTTCAATAAGCTCCATTATGCTTAAAGTTCCTGGTCTAACCAAATTAGTAATGCCAAGGGATAATGCTGTTTCAAGACCAATTATTCCACTTGGTGCATCCTTAAATGCCTGTTCTTTTTCATATATTGCATGAGGAGCATGGTCCGTTGCAATTATATTTAAAGTACCATATTTAAGCCCTTCTATAAGGCTAATTCTATCCTCTTCAGTCCTAAGCGGTGGATTCATTTTAGCATTAGTTCCATACTTCAACACATCTTTTTCCGTAAGGCTAAAGTGATGGGGTGTAACCTCAGCATAAACATTATCCATATACTTTTTAGCAAACTCTATTATTTTAACAGATGCTCCTGAACTTACATGCTGAATATTTATTTTGGCTTTTGCTCTATATGCAAGGCATAAATCCCTGGCTAAAATAGCTTCCTCTGCCTCACCCGGGGAACCACAAAGTCCAAATTTCTTAGATACCTCCCCCGCATTTATTCCATTTTCTTTAATAAGAAGGGGGTCCTCCTCATGAAAGCTTAATGGAACATTAAGTTCCTTTGCTCTTTTCATTGCTTCAAATACCAACTTGGAATTCATAATAGGCTTTCCATCATCAGAAAATCCAACTGCTCCAGCTTCCTTTAGATTCTCCATATTAACAAGCTTAGTGCCATTAAGTCCCTTAGTAACAGATGCAACTTGAAGTATCTCAATTTTTGAATCTTTTGCCTTATCTAATATATAGTTTAAAGTTTCTTCGTTATCCACAACAGGATTGGTGTTTGCCATACAAACAACAGTAGTATACCCTCCTCTTGCAGCAGCTCTTGAGCCGCTTAAAATATCCTCTTTATAAGTAAATCCAGGATCCCTAAAATGGCTGTGAACATCTATAAGACCAGGTACCACTACTAAATCCGCTGCATCAATTATTTTCATATCGCTATTTAGGGCGCTAATATTTTTGTCCATTTTTATAATTTTTTCATCATCAATAAGAATATCCAATATTTCATCTGTTTTAGAACTGGGATCAATAACCCTTCCATTTTTAATTAAAAGCATAAAATCCACTCTTAACTCCAATCATATATTTTCTATGTGACATACTCCACACAACCTACGCTACGCTTAGAGGTTGAGACTTCTTGTGAGTTATATTAAATTATATAAGATAATCAAATTCTTCTTAAACCAGATTTTATAGAAATAGCGGCTAAAACCCTTATATAAGTTAAAGCCGCATTAAGTTTATATTTATTATTTTATCATACTATTAAGTCTTTCAATAACCTTTCCAAGCATTTCTTTATATTTTTCACCC
>DAIMMU010000130.1:0-7301 GCA_036720515.1 Sedimentibacter sp. | reverse complement strand
CGTAAATAAAATGAAAGGAATGTATGATATAGTTGTCTACTATATCATACAAGTAAAGTATGGTTAATGAATTTATAATCTTACAAATGGAAGAATCTGATATCGCCGAAGCTATCGATATCTGGTCTGAACAATATAAACGATATTGTTGCTGCTCTGAATCATTTCCGGGCAGTTGGATAAAAGATACAAGTAAAATGGAAGGTTTTTTGAATAAAAAGGTAAAGAACAATACTGCGATTGTTGTAAAATCGGATAATAAGCTGCTTGGGTATTTAGCATATGACGAATTTCCTTTTAACGGCGAGAAGTCGATATTTTGTCCGTCAATTGCACATGCGGCAACAGAAGAATATAAGGAAGATGTATATTTGACTTTGTATAAATATATTTCAAAAGAGTGGGTCAGCAGGAATGTTTTTAATCATATGTGGACGATAAATTATAATGATACTGTACTGAGAAGTATTTTGTATGATTTAGGATTTGGTTCTTACTTAATAGATGCATTTACCTTAACTGACTTTAGGATAAACACAACTAATAATTATAAAATCAGGAAGGCAGAATTACGGGATGTGGATGCACTGTATGACTTGGTGGAAGAATCAAGAGAGTATTATAGCTCTGCACCAATTTTTCTAAATAGAGATAAATATTCAATTGAAGATTTATCGGAAATTGTACAAAACAGCAATGTATTCTTAGCTTATGACGATAATAATGCAATAGGATTTATTAATGTAAGTGTGTCCAATAGCGATAATATAATTGAACTATCCGTGGAAAACAGTGCCTTGTTAGACGAGATAGGTGCCTATATAAGACCTGAGTATAGGGGCAATGGACTTGGCAAGGATTTATTGAATCATGTAATCGACTATTGCAATACCAATGGAATTAAGAATATTCATGTGGATTTTGAAACAGCTAATATTTTCGCTAACAAATTCTGGAGGAAATATTTTAATCCAATGCTTTTGTCGGTCAGAAGAACAATTAATAAAAATATTAATGATTAAGCCATAATGCTGTTAATTCCTCTCCCTATGCAAGAGAGATTTATCATAAATTGGGATTTGCAGATACCAATGCAGAACAAACTAAGGAAGGAATGAGATTCATACCTATGAGGTACCAAAAAAGAGTATAACATGAATAGCAGATACAAAAACCAAAGGGGGAAATAATGGATATAAATGTATTGCAAATAGAAAAAATTTTCAATAAAATTATTGACTCAAATCAAATCAGGGAAGCGGTATTATTTATTGAAAACACAGAGGGAGATTTTTCATACAACAAGTGTTGCGGCGGCAGGGATATAAATTCACCTCTGCTTATGGCAAGCATAACAAAACTATTCACAACTACATGTATTTTAGCATTGCTGGAGAGGGGCAGACTGTCTCTTGATGATAAAATTACAAAATACTTTGATAATTCTGTTTTGGAAGGACTGCATATCTATAAAGGTAAAGAATATTCCTTTGAATTGACGATATCCGATTTACTGTTTCAAATAAGCGGATTACCGGATGTTTATGAAGACGGGGAAAATAATTCCAAGAATCGTGTTATCATCGAAGATTTTTCGTATACTTTTAATGAGATTTTAGAAATGACAAGAAAATTAAACCGGCACTTTGAACCCGGCTCTGTAAAGAGGGCATACTATGCGGATATTAACTTTGATATACTTGGAGAAATAATAGAAAAGATTACGAATTGGCCATTAAGTAAGGCTTACCGACATTATATATTTGACCCGTTAGGTTTAAAAAACACATATCTGCCTGAAAGTGAAAGTGACTTTGTACCAAATATTTATTGTGAGGACAAAGCTATTCTTCGTCCGAAATTTATCATGAGCAGCCGCGGAAGCGGTGGTTGTGTAACAACTGCTTATGAGATGATGATATTTCTTAAGGCTTTTTTTGGCGGGGGATTGTTTGATATTTCGATTTTAGATGAGTTATCGTCTTACAATAGGTTGCAAACCTCAATGTGGCCTATTTGCTATGGCAGCGGGTATATGCGAATTCCTTTAAATGGGCTGACTACGCTTTTTATGGGAAAAGGTGAGTTAAAAGGACATTCAGGTTCTACTGGGTCATTTGCCTTTTATTATCCGACTAAGGATTTATTTATTGTAGGAGATTTAAATCAAATGAAAACTCCTTCTCTTCCTGTTCGTTTGTCAATGCGAATTGCTATGATGGCAAAATAATAGGCAAGTAACCATGAATCATGAGAGGTTTCATCAGGTGCTATGAAAAAAATATGGTATAAATGCGGAAAAAAGGTTGGGAAGAAATTGTATGTAACTATCGGAATTCTATTTTGTATTATAGGAGTTGTTATAGTATTTTTTAATATTCCATACTCAAAAACTAAGATGGAATTTACAAAGATAACAAATTGCTTAGCAAATGAAGCAACTGATGCAAGTGATGTTTTTATAGAAGAAGATATTGCTGATTTGCCCCTATCCGTTCAAAAATATTTTTGGTATTGCGGATATATTGGCACCCCGAAAATGTCATATATGAAAGCAACGTATAAGGATGTTGATTTTTTATTTGGCAAGGATAAGCCACCAATAAAAATTGACTACACACAATACAACTTTGTGAATAAACCAAACAGAGTTGCTTATATTGACAGTACGATGTATGGAATACCCTTTGAAGGTTTAGATTCTTGTATTTCGGGAATCGGTTCAATGAAAGGTATAGTAGGGAAATTATTCCCCTTGTTTAACCAGACGGGTGAAGTTATGGATAAGGCAAGTTTGGCAACTTTCTTATCAGAATGTCTTATTATTCCTAATGCGGCTTTGCAGAGCTATATTACATGGGAAGAAATTGACGTGTTGCATGCTAAAGCTGCTATTTCATGTAACGGTATTACTGTGAATGGTATTTTTACATTTAAGGAAAACGGTGAAATGTATTCCTTTGCCACCGATGACAGGGAGGCTGTTTCAACTGATGGTTCGAGAGAAAAAGTAAAATGGTCGGTAGTTTACAGCGAGTATGAAGAAACAAATGGTATTAAAAAACCGACTGTTTTTAAAGCAATTTGGCATTATGATGACGGTGATCTCATATACTTCAATGGAAAAGATGTGAAAATCAGTTTTCAAATTCATGAGTAAAATTATTTGCCTATAATTTCATGGACAGCACCCTTAGAATTTTTATTTAATTTCAAATGCTAAAATTATTTACATGTGGTATAATAAGGCAAATAGTTGCACGGCAGAAAGGAGATTTTGATGACTGATTATTTAAAATCAAGTTTTATAACAGAAGAAAAGGTAAGAATACAGGAAATTCCTGCCGTTGTTTTAAGACCGAGGGAAGCTGAAAAACCAATACCTTCAATAATATTCTATCACGGCTGGAGCTCAAATAAGGAATTACAGCGTTTAAGGGGATTTATATTAGCTTCTGCCGGATATCAGGTGGCGCTTCCGGATGCTGTTTATCATGGAGAAAGAAATCCGCTGCCCCGGTATGATGATGAGGCAGCGATAAAATATTTTTGGGATGTAATATTTAATAATGTTGAAGAATACAGCACCATAGTCGGAGAGTTAGTATTAAAATATAATGCGGATGCCAAAAGAATTGCGGTAATGGGTAATTCTATGGGCGGTTTTACCGCCGGGGGTATTTTTGCCAACAATAGGGATGTAAAGGTTCTTACTGTATTTAATGGTTCCTGCGGCTGGGAAATCTTTAATGAGAATATTGAAGTTCCATCCTCCGAAAAAATAGAAACGATTAGACAAAGAGTTAAGGATATGAACCCAATGAATAATTTGGACATGTTAAAAGACAGACCCATATTGCTGCTGCATGGCGACAGCGATACAGTGGTACCAATTGACAGCCAAAGAATTTTTTATAATAAATTAAATTCATTGTATAATAACAAAGATAAAATAAAATTTATTGAATATCCGAGACTAAATCATTTTGTTACAACAAATATGATGGAAGAAAGTATAAATTGGCTTGGAAAATATTTGTAGATAAATAAGGGGGAATCAATATGGCTAATGTAATAATTAACAAGGAAACATGATGAGGAATTTATACTATCATTTGTAATAGGCTATCCAAATGTAAAATACCAAGGAAGCGTAAATAGAAAACCGTCAGATGTAAGGTTTATTTAGTTAAAAGAGGCACACTTCCCATTGAAGTGTGCCTCTTGGATTTTACTGCTTAACTACTTCATATGTACCCCTAACCATGAATATGGCATAATCGTCGGTGTAGGCACCTCGTCCGTCTCCTCTTGGAACTATCATTAAATGATTGGAAACAAACTCCATTCCCGAAACAAAATCCTTGCCGGCTGTGACATTTGCCAATCCTCCGGATTCACTTCCTATTACAAAGGCCTTACCGCCTCTCAATATAAGTTCTGTTCCTGCTCCCGCAATCAGCTTGTCACCTGCTCCTATTTCAACTACCTCTAAGGCAACTGAACCTCCGGAACCTTCGTTTGAATCTAAGGAATCAACCTTTTTCCGCAAATCTGCTATCTCGTCTAATTTGTAGTCAGTAACTAATGCTTTGATACGGTCATTCAGATAGCTGAGAACAACGATCGGGTCATTGGTATCTCCCGGTGCGGCGTAAATTACTGCAGTAAGTGCGATTGACAAGATCAAGGTAAAAATTAGTATCTTTTTCAATTTAACAACTCCCTTAAAAGTATATATGACATTTTACCTTAAATAAGTATAAAATTCAACAAAAAACAATATAAATATAACATATTAGTTGCCTGATTGAAAAATAAATTATATGAAGCTGCCGCCTTAAGGTTATCGCTCATTTATTGCATCGGTATCTACGTTTATTTACTGCTAAAATATTTTGGGAAACTCAAATTAACTTTGCATTGAATTAAGTAAAATGAGATGTTATAATTGCAAAGGGTAGATAGTTTGGATAAATACGAATGAAGAAGGTCAATTTATGTATAAAACATGTATGACAGTAAATAAATTGTTTAAGCTGCCGGTACATCCCTTTAATTTAAACAATGAAGGCAAAAAAACATATGCTCAGTGGCAATACGAAAAGGGAATGGATACTATTAAATTTTATCTGAAACACAGCACCGTAGATGAAATGTTCAAGGATAAGGTTGTTTTGGACATTGGTTGCGGTGCGGGAGGAAAAACGGTTTTTTATGCTTCAAAGGGTGTTGAAAAAATAGTCGGTATTGAAATTTTAGATAAATACAGAAAAGAAGCTGAAAGCTTGGCAACGGAATATAATCTTAAGGACAAATTTGAATTTGTTGCAGGTGACGCTGCAAACATGCCCTTTGAAAATGAAATGTTTGACACAATAATCATGAATGATGCCATGGAGCATGTGGATAAGCCCGAAGAGGTGCTGGAGGAATGCTATAGAATTTTAAAAAAGGACGGGAAACTGTATTTGAATTTTCCTCCGTACAATCACCCTTACGGCGCACATTTAAGCGATGCCGTAGGAATACCGTGGGTACATGTGTTTTTCAGCGAAAAAACTCTTATAAGAACATATAAGGAATTGGTAAAAAATCTGCCTGACGGCAAGGAAAGAATTGATTTTAGGATAAGCAGAAAAGAAGACGGAACAGAATATTTTTCATATATAAATAAAATGTCAATTAAAAGAGCTAACAGGATTTTAAATAACAGCAGCTTTAAAATCGAATATTATTCAGAGGAGCCTTTGAGAAGTATTTTTAAATATCCGGCTAAAATGCCTTTCCTTAAAGAGTTTTTGGTTAAAATGGTTGTTTGTGTTTTGAAAAAATAGTCCTGAGAATGACTCGAATATTTATAACAATAACACGGATTGAGTCAGTTATTTATGCATACAAGGAGAGAAAATGAAACTAAATAAAGTTGATAAAATAGTATTGATATTGATTTGTCTATCGCTGATTGTGGGCTTGTATACCGTATATCAAAGGGCAGAGGTTGAAAGCAGGTATAAAACTGCCGAAATAATGCTTGATTACAATGAAATGAAAAAATTTGCGAACAGTTCCGGGGAGGATCTTGACTATTGGCTAAGAAAATTTAAGGAATTCGGAGCGGAGTCTGCCGCAATACAGGAGGAAACTATAAATTCGCTTATTGAGGCAGGTTACAGCCTAAAGACCGAAATAGTGTCCGAGCTGACTAAGGAATATAAATGGCAGGATGATTACAGCGAAGAAATAGTATCAGCCATAAAGTCAAATGATATTAACGCTGAGGATGTTATAGTAACCACAGAGGATGAAGCAGTTTACAGCTATATTGTTTCCGGACTTGAGGAAAGATATGCTGATGATTTATACCACACATATTTTTCGGACAATATTTATTACATAATTTTAAATGGTACTGCAGATGACTTATACTACGGCATAACAGAAAAGGTGTTTAATTTAGAAGGGAAAGGGGTATATGAGGCTTCAAATGTAGTTGATTCAAGATTAATGAATATAGGAATCGGTTATGATGACGAGAAAATTTCTTTAGTAGAAGAAGCGGGCTTGGATGCTATATTAAGACCTATCAATTTTCCCGCACATAATGAAAAATTAGCGGATGCCTATAAAGCAGCCAATGAAAAGTATGGCTTGGAACCAAGAATTTACATAATTCATGGCAAAGAATTCTTCTTGGGTTACCCCGGCAATGAAGATAATCTATTAAACTATATAAAAGAGAAAAATATAGCAATTGCTTTGATTGAAAGCTCCACACAAAGGGAACATTTAGGACAGGAAGGTCTGAATAAATTGGTTAAAGATTCGGATTATCATGCGCTGCGTGTATTTTCAATGTGGGATTATATAAGAGAAAGAAATAAATACTACAATTATGAAGGTGCCGAGGAAATTGAAAATACAATGTTCAGGGCTGTAACGGAAAGAAATATAAGAGTTATATATTTTAAACCCTTCTTTGAAGAAAAGGGCAGCAAAACATTCCTTACGGATGTGGATGAATATGAAAAAACATTTATCGGCTTGGAAAACAGATTATCGAAGCATAACATAAGCTTCGGGAAAGCAGAGGCTATGGAATATTTCAACATAGGCACTAAAAGAATGGCTCTGTTGTCCTTTGGAATTACTTTAGCTGCGGTAATGCTGTTTATAAAAATGTTTAATATTAAGCAAAGCAAGGCAAATTATTTGTATTTATTTGCTCTGCCCGCAGCGGCGGTACCGTTGGTGATGCGGAGTCTTGCGGAAAAAGGATTTGCATTTGCCGCGGCGGTTGT
>DAIMMU010000129.1:0-7338 GCA_036720515.1 Sedimentibacter sp. | reverse complement strand
TTTTGATATATCAAAACTCAATGACCTTCTTAAGGAAGATGTTGATTTTGTCAAGCAATCGTCTTATCATATCAATATTTTGGTTAAAAATTATACCGGGCTTAAAAATTTATACAATTTGGTTTCGGATTCGCATATCAATAATTTTTATAAGAAGCCAAGGCTTTTAAAATCGAATTTAAACAGGTATAGAGAAGGCTTGATACTGGGAACCGCATGTGAAGCAGGCGAGCTTTACAGAGCGATTTTAGAAGGCTCAAGCGATGAAAGAATCGAAGAAATAGCCGGTTATTATGACTTTTTGGAAATACAGCCTCTTAATAACAATATGTTTTTAGTAAACAATGAAAGATTAAAAAGTGTAGAAGAGCTGAAGGAAATTAACAGGAAAATTATTAAGTTGGGAGAAAGCAAAGAAAAAACTGTCGTTGCAACCGGAGATGTACACTTCTTGGAAAAGGAAGATGAAGTTTACAGACGTATTTTAATGACCGGGCAAGGATATGAAGATGCGGAAGAACAAGCACCTCTGTATTTCAAAACGACGGATGAAATGCTTGAAGATTTTTCATACTTAGGTGAAGAAAAGGCATATGAAGTGGTTGTTACAAACACAAATATAATTGCCGATTCGGTTGAATCGATACTTCCGATTCCCAAGGGTACATTTCCTCCCATAATCGAAGGCTCCGATAATGAGCTTAGAAATATTTGCTTTGACAATGCAAAGTCTGTTTACGGTGAAGAGTTGCCCGAGATAGTTGAAAAAAGATTAAACAGAGAGCTAAATTCAATTATAGGCAACGGTTACTCCGTAATGTATATAATTGCGCAGAAATTAGTTAAGAAATCCAATGAAGACGGATATTTGGTAGGCTCAAGGGGTTCCGTCGGCTCCTCCTTTGCTGCGACAATGGCAGGGATAACGGAAGTAAACCCATTAGTACCACATTATATATGCCCGGAGTGCAAATATTCCGAGTTTATAGAAGACGGAAGCTACGGTTCAGGTTATGATCTTCCCGATAAAAATTGTCCCCGCTGCGGCACAGCTTTAATAAAAGACGGTCATGACATACCCTTTGAAGTGTTTTTAGGATTCGAAGGAGATAAGGAGCCAGATATTGACCTTAACTTTGCAGGTGAGGAGCAAGGTGTCTGCATGAAATATACGGAAGAGCTTTTCGGAAAAGGCAAGGTTTTCAGAGCAGGCACCATAGGTACAATTGCCGATAAAACCGCATTTGGCTTTGTAAAAAATTACTTTGAAGAAAAAGGTATCGATAAACGAAGGGCTGAAATAGACAGGCTAATTCAAGGCTGCTTAGGCATCAAACGTACCTCCGGCCAGCATCCCGGCGGTGTTATGATTGTTCCTCATGATAAGGACATACATGATTTTACTCCTGTCCAGTATCCTGCCAACAATGAAAAATCAGGAACGATAACAACACATTTTGACTATCATTCCATTTCCGGACGTATACTTAAGCTTGACCTCTTAGGTCATGATACACCAAGTATCATACGAATGCTGGAGGATTTAACAGGCTTGGATAAAAATAATGTTCCAACGGATGACCCGGATACAATGGCGATATTTAACAGCCCCAAAATATTGGGTATTTCATTGGATGAAATAGACTGCAATACGGGAACATTGGCAATACCCGAATTCGGAACTCCCTTCGTAAGGCAAATGATTATGGATACCAAGCCAAAATCATTTTCAGACTTAGTGCGCATAAGCGGTCTTTCACACGGAACGGATGTCTGGATTAACAATGCACAGGAAGTAATAAGGCAGGGCTATTCGGAAATAGGGGGAGTTATATCAACTCGTGACGATATAATGACATACTTGATTCAGATGGGAGTCGAGAAGAAAAAAGCATTCGATATAATGGAGAGAGTCCGTAAGGGAAAGGGCTTGAGACCGGAGGACGAGGAAGCAATGAAGGAACAGAATGTTCCCCAGTGGTATATAGATTCCTGCAATAAAATAAAATATATGTTTCCCAAGGCTCACGCCGTTGCATATGTGACCATGTCCGTTAAAATAGCATACTTCAAGGTTCATTATCCGGAAGCCTTTTATGCGACATATTTCACAACCAAGGTTGATGACTTTGATGCAGATATCGTTACAAAGGGAGAAAACAATATATTAAACACCATAAAAGCATTAGAAGAAAAAGGAAATGATAAAACTGCAAAGGAAAAGAACCTTATAACAGTTTTAGAGGTTGCTTATGAAATGTACAAGCGTGGCATTAAATTTGCAAAGGTTGATTTATATAAATCCGATGACAGAAAGTTCTTGCTGTCCGAAGACGGAATACTCCCTCCACTTATGGGACTGCCGGGGCTCGGTGCAAATGCGGCGGCAAATATAAAGGCAGAGAGAGAAATATCAGAGTTCATTTCAGTTGAGGATATCATAAAAAGAGCAAAGGTATCCAAAACTGTAATCGAAGTGATGGAAAACCACGGCTGCCTGAAAAACATGGACAAAACAAACCAGATTTCGATTTTTAATGTTTAAAGACAAGAGATTAACCTTGAGGTATAAATTGTTAAGAAATATTAATAAAATATTTTTAAAAAAAGTGTAATGATTTGGACAGCTAAATTGTTTATATAGTAGAGAATTTATTAAAGAAGACTCCATGATCTATGAAAAACTATTAATACTGTCCATTTTTTTATTTCCCCAGATAATCCAAAAGCAGAAAGCTTTAATTGACTTTCTATGCTTTTTTTCATCTTAAGCTTCCAGTATTTATGAATTTACAAGCTCAATTACCTTAATATTGCTAACATCATACATTACTAATGCATGATTCGTTTTTATAAGTTCGCTTGATATTAACTTTCCGGTCTTTACATCTATACAATGTCTGAATATCTTTCCATTCCTGTAGATCTGACCATTCTCCTCAGAGAAAATTTCATCTTCGACCTTTATATGATACTTGCGGTTAAGTGGCTTATTTGCTCTTAATTCACCATTTAAATAGTCTTTGGTTGTATACGTTATTAGCTGGAACGTTATATCCGTTGTATTCTTGAATCGGTAGTCAAGGTAATTATATACTATGGAAGTGCCTGTTCCAAAAGGCACCTGCCTTCCGTAGTCAGGAAATAGGTCCATACCGTCATGGTGATGATGTTCAATAATTTGCATCGGCGTATGTAATACCAGCCAATGAATCAAATTTGTAAACTGACACATCCCGCCTCCAATGCCTTTTGTTGTTCTTCCGCTGCTTATCATAAGACCTTCTTTATATCCTTTTTTTACCGAGCATGAGCCGACAAGTTTCCAAAAGGAAAATATTTCACCCGGCTTTATAATGATATTGGATATTTTCGGTGCAGCTATGCTTAAATTTACAGCTTTGTTATTTTGAAGAATTGGATCTACATCTCCTAATGTTCTTCGAATAAGAGAACTTTGTTTATAAATTGTAAAAGGCAATAAATTGTTATTTTTAGAAGTTGCAATATTTCTTGTAAGTAAATTTCTTATATGACGCATTATTTGGCATTTTGTTACTGATATCTTATAAGTAAAAGGCGATATATCACAAAACAGCCTCCTGTTAATATACATACTTCCTCCTTAATTAAAATGAATAGTTAGACTTATACGTGTTCTGTTTAAACATCTAATCATAAGCATACTTCTTTTTAATAAAATTACATGTTATAATAATACCAAATATTTGAAATAATTCAAGCGGGAAAAGGAGTATTCTTATCATGGCTTGTAGAAAAGAAAGTTGCCATAAGTATAGAAAAATAAGTTGTTAAAAAAACTTAATAAAATATTTTCAAAAAAAGTGTAACGATTTGGACAGTTAAATTGTTTATATAGTAGAGATGTCATCATGGAAACATAGATCATAATCCAATAATATAAGAAAGAACAATTATCAAACATTATGCATGAAATAATTGTAGTATAGAAGAAGATATTATAAACACAGAGACCCGAACAGTATACCAATAATTTTACACTTAATTTAAATTAGTGAGGATAAAAAAGTGAAAAGAATATCAATAATACTTTTATCATTAATATTTTTAGCATCCTGCTCAATACAAAGTAATTCCATTCAACCGTACACATCTATTGAAGATAGTATAAATTTATTAACTAACAAGAGTTTTGATGGGAGAAGACCGGGAACAAAAGGAAACATAAAAACCCAAGAGTATCTTAAAAAATCGTTAGAAAATCTGAATATTCAGCCATACTCCGAAACATATTACTGGGCATTTCCATATACATTGTATTTTGTAAAGGACGCATATATTGAGGCAGATAGTGAGAAATTTAATTACAACAAAGATTTTCAGATAAGATATGCAACCGATTCTCCAATTAGCATAACATCCGTTTTAAAGTCAGAGCCGATATCCGGTGAAAAATGTGTATTGCTTACTGAAGACATAGGTAGAAATATTAATAACGATGAAGATGTGCAAGCTATTATACTTAATGTAAATTCCTTTGACAATCTTGAATTGATTTACGAACCGAACATTAAGAACAAACCGCTAATAATAGTAGAGGAAGCAACATATATAAAGCTGCATAAAAAATTAAATTCAGATATTTCTATACATATAAACTTAGAAAAGCAGCAAAAGAATGAGAATAATATAGTGGGTATCATAAAAGCTGATAATAATCCTGAAAATCAAGCTGTAGTAATAAGTGCTCACTTTGACCATATAGGAAGCTACAATGACAAATTATATGCAGGGGCATTGGATAATGCATCGGGTGTATCGGCTGTGTTAGAAATAACAAAGAACTTAGTCGAAAATTTAAAACAAGAAGAAATAAATAAGGATATAATTATTGCATTTTTTAATCTCGAAGAAGAAATATTGAGATTAGGCGGAAGCAATAAGTTAGCAGGAGAATTAGAAAACAAATACAGCACGGTATTGGATATAAATATAGACTGTATAGGGTTAAACTATGGTAAAACCGTAGTAGGCTATAACAACTCAACATCGGTTAATGATAGTACAGTAAAAGAGCTTGAAGAGATATTGACCAAATCTTCAATTGATACAATTACAGGAGAATATTCAACATCAGACCATATGAATTTTCGCAATGGCATATGTCTATATTCAGAAAAACAGGGGGATGTTATACATAGCGAGAAAGATACCGTTGAAAATTTAGATTTAGAAAAAATACAGAAAATAAGTAATTTGTTAGGCAGTTACATAATCGATTTATGCAAAAGGGATGATTTGTCGTCTGATGATACCAAGGAGTCGATGATTACTTATCATGGCACTACTCCGGCTAATGAAATGTTAGATATAGGAACCTGTAAGGTTATTGAGAAAGATGGAAAGAGACATCATTTAAGCGGACATGGTTTTTACGGCAAATTAGAAGAAGCAGAAGGATTATTTAATTATGCATTCAGTAAAAAGTTTGAAAATATATTGGAAGTTGAAAAGGACTCGTTTATATATTTATATATTGCTAATTTTTTGAATGTATTAGAAAAACAAGATAATGGCAAGTATATGGACAAGGATATAAAATGTAATATTTCAGGTTTATATATGGAGGAGCACGAGCTTAATAAACTATACGAAAAAAAAATAACTCTGGATGATGTTGTAAGGATAAATATAGAGGGTGTATTTGTAGAAAAATTCAATAATAATATACAATTTTTAGTTAGTGATCAATATGAGCGAGATATAAAGAGTATTATTGATAATACCGAAATAATCTTGAATTATAAAGATTATGAGATTTACTATTACTATAATCAAATGCAGGAAGGCAAGTATCTAAGTATAATAAAGGAAATAGGAGAAAACAAGTATATTTGCTATGCAGAGTGCAAGGAGTCAGATATTTTTTCTGAAGAAGATGTTAAAAAATTAATAGAAGAAAATAATATAATTACTTTGTGGGAGGCGATTTTGGATATATTTGAAGAATAAATATGACCACAACATGATAATGGAATAAACAGGCAAATCTTGTTTATTGATGATGATATTTAATATTTGGAATTAAGGTTAGCAATATATTGATTAAAATCAGCGGTTTATATCTGTAATTCCGATGTTATTTTTAGCTATGGTAATTATTTTTTTTAAAAAGAAAAATATGCTGTCCTTTTTTTATAATTGTATTAGCATTTACTACAAATTGAATACATATTCATTCCCTCAGATAACAGCTACCTACTTAATATTACATAGTTGTAGAACGTTGTATTTTAGTATATAATTGAACTAAAATAATATGTGGATGAGGGAAAATGAATAAAGAGAAAGAAGCCTTTATATACGATAAATGTGCAAGAGCTTTTATTTTGGAATTATACAATAAATATAAGGAAGATATGTTGAAGCTTGCATTTTCTAAATTAAATGATTGGCACGAGGCAGAGGATGCAGTAGAAGAAGCATTTATAAATATTGCAAATAGCTACAGAAATATAATTGATTCAGAAAGTTATGAAATAAAAAAATATATAATAATTACAGTTACCAACATGTCATATAATATTCTTAATAAACGAAATCGAAATATTTACAGCGATGTAAATATAATCGAAGAGTATTCTCCGCCATGCAATAGTGCGGAAGAAATAGCAATATCAGAAATTTCATACGATGAACTTATGCATTCTATTGATATATTAAACCCAAGGCAAAGACAAATCTTAAATATGAAATATATGGGGTACAGTAATAAAGAAATAGCAGAAAAGCTTAATGTCAAAACCGATACAATACGAGTTATGCTTGTAAGAATAAGAAACATACTTAAAAAAAGCAAGGAGGGAAGCCTAAATGACGAAGGACAAAAATAATATCGATGAAATTCTAAGTTCAGAGGATGAGCATTTGCTACACCGTGCGGCAGAAATTCAGTTTGATAAAGACATGGAGCTATTTGAGTCGTTTTCGAATGACGGCGTTGAAATTCCGGGGCTTTCTGATTTTGACAAGCGCATGACAGATAAAATCAATAAAATGTACAGAGATGGCAAAAAACACCGTAGAAATAATCTAATCTTAAAAACAATTGCGGCATCTGCGGCCATTATCTTGCTGACATCTATATTCTATCCACCTATGCTTGGAAAGGTAAATGCTTTCTTTTTAAGAATGTTAAATCTCTCGGAAATAGACAAAGGCGAATATACAGAGTTCAGACCTGAATCAACTGAGGACTGGGCAATCGAAGAATTTGAAGGTTATTATTATCCGAGATATATTCCGGATAACTATGAAATAATAGTAAAAAACAATATGGGAAATATAGGAACTATA
>DAIMMU010000128.1:4365-7348 GCA_036720515.1 Sedimentibacter sp. | reverse complement strand
TGTTTTTTCACGGCGGAGGATGGGTGGCAGGAAATATAGACAGCTACAACAAGGTGTGCACAAACATGGCAAGACTCACAAACCATAAGGTTGTGTCTGTCGATTACAGGTTGGCTCCCGAAAATCCCTTTCCTGCCGGCTTGGAGGATTGTTATGCAGCAGCAAAAGCATTTATTACAAACAGGATAATAAATGAAAAGGGAGTCACATTAATCGGTGACAGTGCGGGGGGAAACTTAGCCGCAGCTTTATCACTTTTGGCGCGGGACAGAAAAGAATTTTGTGTTAATAAGCAAATATTGATTTATCCGGCAACATACAATGAGCATACCGATAATTCTCCATTTAAGTCTGTTACAGAAAACGGAACGGATTATTTGCTTACTTCCAAAAGAATAAGTGACTATATGGATTTATATAAATCTAAGGATGACGATATATACAGCCCATATTTTGCACCGCTGTTAGCCGAAGACTTATCGGAACAGCCGAAGACATTAATTATAACTGCAGAATATTGTCCTTTGCGTGATGAAGGTGAAGAATACGGAAGGAAATTGAGAGAAGCGGGTAATTATGCGGAAATATACAGGATAAAGGACTCTCTTCATGGATTTTTTGCACTTCCGCCAAGATTTCCTCAGGTTAAATTATGCTATGAAATAATTAACCGCTTTCTTTGAGAGGTGAAGTAATTGAAAGGTAAAAAGATATCGGAGTGGAGCAAGTTAGACAATGCAGCTAAAATATTTCCTGCCAACAGTAAAAAAAGTGATACAAAAGTATTCAGATTTGCATGTGAATTGTTTGATGCCGTTGACAAGCAGGCTCTTCAGCAGGCTCTGAATATTACATTAGAAGAATTTCCTCTTTACAAATCAATAATAAAGAGCGGATTGTTCTGGCATTATTTTGAAAAAAGCCGTTTTGAAGCAATTGTAACCGAAGAGAATCTTCCTCCTTGCTCAACTCTGTATGATAAAAACAATAAAACATTATTATTCAGGGTAATGTATTACAAAAAAAGAATAAGCTTCGAAGTGTATCATGCTTTGGCTGACGGTGCGGGAGCGCTGCAATTTTTCAAAACATTGATTTTCCGATACATAACCATAAAGTATAAGTATGCTTTAAAAGATAAGTTACCTGTCTTGGATATAGAGGCTTCAAAAACGCAAAAAATGGATGACAGCTTCCAAAAATATTACACCGATGCTAAATCCTTTCAGAAAAAAAAGGGTATTAAAGCCTTTAAAATCAAAGGAATGAAAATTCCCGAATACCGCGTCAGCGTAATTGAAGGTGTTATCCCTGTTGACAAAATATTACCTAAAGTAAAGGAATACAAATCATCCTTGACTATATTTTTAGCGGCCGTTTTAATGTGTTCAATTAATGAGGAGATTCCCATAAGATTAAAAAAGAAACCTGTTGTTTTAAGCATACCTGTTAACTTGAGGAATTATTATTATTCTCAGACATCACGTAACTTTTTCGGAGTTATAAATGTTGATTATAACTTTTTGAAGGGCGGCAGCGAATTAACTGAAGTAATCGAAGCTTTGAAGAAAAAATTTGAAGAAAATTTAACGCCGCAGCGTTTGGAAAAAAGAATAAATAAATTGGCATCATTGGAGCACAATTTTATTTTGCGAATTATTCCTCTCGCAATAAAAGATATAATTTTAAAAATTGCAAACAGCGTTGTTGACAGAAGTTACACATCGACATTATCCAATGTCGGAGTTATAAATATGCCGGATGATATTAAGCCGTTTATATATTCCTTTGATATATTTGTAAGTACCAATAAACTCCAGGCTTGTGTATGCTCATTTGAAAACCAGCTTAGAATAAGCTTTACTTCCGCATTTATAAGTACGGAAATTCAAAGGCGGTTTTTTAAGACCTTAACCGATATTGGGATACCTGTTATCATTGAGTCAAATATTGTTGACGAAGAACAGGAGGTATAGTAATGAAATATTGCAATAACTGTAATGTGAATGTGACAGGAAAAAGAAAAATCTGTCCCCTTTGCCAGGGACACCTGACAGGCGATAAGTACCAGGATGAGATATTTCCAAGAATTCCATTTGCTTATATTGAGCATAGCAGATTCTTTAAGATGATGCTTTTGATTTCCATAATAGCGGCAGCCATTACAGTTGCCGTAAATATATTACTTCCTCAGAGGGGAGCATGGTCACTGTTTGTATTGGGAGGTCTCGGCTCGGTATGGGTAAGTATTATTACTGCAATAAACAAGCTTAAAAACATACCCAAAAATATTGTGTATCAGGTTATGACCATATCCGTAATTGTTTTAATATGGGATGTATTAATGGGATGGAGAGGATGGTCCATAAATTATGTAATACCTTTTGTGTGTGTGTTTGCCATGATATCTATGGCAACAATTTCCAAGGTAAGAAAACTTCATATTGAAGATTATATTTTATATATAATAATTGACGGATTGTTTGGAATAATTCCAGTAATATTTATAATATTCGGGTTTTTGGATGTATTGTATCCATCTCTTATTTGCATTGTAACAAGTGTTATTTTCCTGTCGGCAATTATAATTTTCGAAGATAAAAGATTAATAGCCGAAATAAGAAGAAGGATGCATGTGTGATAGGAATGGGGACACACCTCTATATAAAAGGAAGGGGGACACACCTCTATACAAAAGGAATGGGGACACACCTCTATACAAAAGGAATGGGGACACACCTCTATTATAGGGAAAGTCTCTGCGGGAAAGAGGAATGTCCCCGAATAGGGTCTCTGTGAGAAAGAGGAATGCCGATATTAAGCTATGCTTCTTTTGTTTTTTTGTTTATTAATGTAATCATTGCGAGGCATGCAATCATTGCGGCGGGTGATACGTAGAAAGCTGCATAAGCTCCGGCAAAATCATTCAATACACCGGTAATGTTAAAGATTACCATATATAAAATATTTGCCATTGTTGTTA
>DAIMMU010000128.1:0-4265 GCA_036720515.1 Sedimentibacter sp. | reverse complement strand
AATACACCGGTAATGTTAAAGATTACCATATATAAAATATTTGCCATTGTTGTTATAAGTCCGATGGCAAATGAGGTACTTTCCTTAAAGATTGAATTTGTTATAACCATAATTGTGGGGAAAACAATGGACATAAAAAATCCCGAAGCCGCTATAATCAAAAGACCCTTGTCCCTTAATAAAAGACCAGCCAATAAGCAGAGAGAACCTGAAAATAAAAATATCTGAAGCCCCTTCACGTTTCCGGTCCTTTTGAGAATGAAACCCCCAATCAGCCTTCCCAATGCAAACAAAAGATAATATACGGTCACATATTTAGCCGCAGCAGCAGGATTAAATCCGTAAGTATTTCTTATGTAGCTTATAAACCAGGTGTATATAACGGATTCGCTTATAAATGCAAATGTTACGGCAGCTATAAACAAATATATAATCGGATTTTTATATAATTCTTTTCTTTTTTCTTCCCTGTTGATGTTAACCTTTATTCCGGGAACCTTTACTAACAGGGTAAGTATTACGGATATTGCAAAGAAAGCACCGAGATAAAGATAAATTCTTCTCCAATGCAAGCCTGCAGCAAGCAAACTGCCGTATGCGCCTTGTCCCGTAAAGCTTCCCAATCCATACATAAAATGTGTTATATTCATTAATATTGATTCAAAACCTATGGATAAAACCGGTACCATCGAATCAATCGTAACTGCACATAAGGATCTTCCGATTCCAAATATAAGATTGAAAAGCCCCAGTAAAAAAATGCTGGAGGCAAAGGGTGCTATCAGCACGGCTACAGTTGATATTACAACTCCTAAAAATAAAACAAACTTATGCCCGTGTTTTTCACAAAGATATCCTCCAAAGAAGCTTCCTATAATGCAGCCTATTGTATTGAAGGTAAGCACTAAACTCATTTCAGTGCTATTAATTTTGAATTCTTCTATAAAAAACGGAATAAAATTCCCTCTTGAGCTTTCAAAAATTGCTATTATAAAATATATGTAAAATATAGTAATTATTAAAAATAAGTTATTTGGCTTAAGTTTCAATGGACAACTCCTGGATTATGATAATGATTATACTATCATAAAAAAAATATATAGTAAAGCATTGACTTAGCACAACGAGAATTATAGAATTAAATGATATAAGAGAGGATGATACCATGTTCAGACAAAACAGATATGAAACAGACAGATTGTATTTAAGAATTCTCAAGCCGAATTACGCTCGTGAGGTTTTGGAATATTACAAAAGAAATCATAATTTTTTAAATGAATGGGAGCCGAAAAGGCCTAAGGACTTTTATACACTATCATATCAAAAAAGGCAGCTCAGCTATGAATACAACATGTTTAAAAACAGAAGGTCAGTGAGATTTTGGATTTTTAAAAAGGAAGATAATAAGCTGATAGGTAATATATGCTTCAGCAATATAATTATGGGAAACTTTAAATCTTGTTTCATGGGCTACAAATTAGATAAGGATGAAATTAATAAGGGATATATGACGGAAGCGATTAAGGAAGCAGTACAAATTATATTTGAAGATTTCGGCCTGCATAGAATTGAAGTTAATGTAGTGCCAAGAAATGAAAGATCTCTGAAGGTAATGAAAAAATTGGATTTTGAACAGGAAGGGTATTCAAAACGATATCTGGAAATTAACGGAAAGTGGGAGGATCACGTACATTTCGCCGTGTATTCAGACTTTAAGTAAATTAATCGTTGAAAGTAATAAGCAGTTGTTATAATATAGGATAGAGGTGATTTTATGGCATTGACTGAACTATCATGCAAGGATTTTACTTTTGAGCTGTCTTCGAAAAAGCCTGTCCCCGGAGGCGGAGGAGCCGCAGCATTGGCAGGTTCATTGGGAGTTGCTCTCAATATGATGGTTGCAAACTTTTCAAAGGGAAAGAAAAAATTCATTCAATTTGAAAAACAACATGAGGATATTTTAACTAAGGGTGAAAAGTTAAGGATAGAATTATTAAATTTAGTGGAAAAGGATGCAATTAGCTTCGAGCCTTTGTCAAAGGCATATATTTTGCCTTCTGCAACGGAAGAAGATAAAATCATTAAAGAAAAGGAAATGCAAAAGTGTCTTAAGGATGCATGCAGTGCTCCGGTTGAAACAATGGTGCTTGTTTTTGAAGGAATTAATCTTCATGAGGAATTGACGGATATAGCATCCGTAACAATCATAAGCGATATAGGTGTTGGTGTCCAGCTGTTAAAAGCAGCCTTAAACAGTGCATACTTAAATGTAATTATAAATGTAAATTCCATAAAGGATGATGAGTATGTCAATAACATAAAGAGACGAGCAGAAAATCTATTAATTGACGGAAATAAAAAAGCCGACGAAATATGGAATAGAGTTTTGAAAATATTGGAAGGTTAAGGGGGTCTCATGGGACATCTTTTAAAGGGAAAGGCTGTTGCAGATAATATTTCTGCAAGGGTAAAAAGTGAAGTTGAAGAATTAAGGAGAAATAATATTGCTCCAAAGCTTAAAATTGTTCGCGTAGGTGAAAAGGAAGATGATTTAGCCTATGAAAGAGCAGCAGTAAAAAGAATGAGCAGCTTAGATATTGACTGTGAGGTTTTGTCGCTGCCTGCAGATATAGACAGGGACACATTTGTAAATGAACTTAAAAATGTTGTAAACGACAAAAGCGTCCATGGCATTTTGCTTTTCAGACCTCTCCCGGAGCAAATAAATGAAGATGAGATCAAATTTATTATATGTCCCGAGAAAGACATTGATTGCTTTAATCCGATAAATGTTGCTAAACTGTTAGAGGGAGACGACACGGGATTTCCGCCTTGTACAGCAAGAGCGGCTTTGGAAATGCTGAAGTTTTACAATATCGATATTAAGGGCAAGGAAACGGTGGTTGTCGGAAGGTCTATGGTGGTTGGAAAGCCTCTGTCCATGATGCTTCTTAAGGAAAACTCAACAGTGACAATATGCCATTCAAAGACAATAGATTTGCCTGAAGTAACAAGGAGGGCAGATATATTAATAGCAGCAATCGGGAAGTCCCGTATGATTACAAAGGAGTATATCAAGGAAAATGCGACTGTAATTGATGTCGGCATCAATGCAGATAATGAAGGTAAAATTACCGGAGATGTGGATACGGATGACTGTATAGAAAAAGCGGGTTTCGTAACTCCCGTGCCTGCAGGAGTAGGTTCGGTTACAACCGCCATATTGGCAGACCATGTAGTGAAAGCATGCAAAAATGCGTTAATAAAATAAAAATAGAGGTGGTAAAAATGAAATTTATAGACTTGAGAAGCGATACTGTTACAATGCCCACTGATGAAATGAGACAAGCGATTGCAAACGCAGAAGTTGGAGATGATGTTTACCGGGATGACCCAACGGTTAACAAGTTAGAAAAGCTTGCCGCCGAAAAGGTAGGCAAGGAAGCTGCATTGTTTGTGCCCAGCGGTACGTTCGGAAATCAATTGGCAATTATTACACATACAAAAAGAGGTCAGGAAGTAATAGTCGGAAAAAATAATCATATTGTACTTCATGAAGTAGGGGCTTCGGCAGTTATAGCGGGAGTTCAGCTAAGAACCTTGGAAACAGCAAACGGAATTATGTCTCCCAAGGACGTTTTAAATGCCATAAGACCGGATGATATTCACGAGCCGGAAACAGGTCTTATATGTGTTGAAAATGCTCATGGATGCGGAGCGGTTGTTCCTCTTGACATATTAAAGGAAATAAAAGAAATTGCGGAAGGTCATTCAATTCCGGTACACATGGACGGAGCAAGAATTTTCAATGCCGCAGTGTCATTAGGTGTAGATGCAAAGGAAATTGCCTCATGCTGCGATTCTGTGATGTTCTGCTTGTCAAAGGGATTAGCTGCGCCGGCAGGTTCAATGCTTGCAGGAAGCAAGGAGTTTATAAACGGGGCAAGAAAATACAGAAAGCTCATGGGCGGCGGTATGAGGCAAATAGGAATATTGGCTGCAGCAGGAATTATAGCACTGGAAAAAATGACGGACAGACTTCATGATGACCATGAAAATGCAAAATATTTAGCTGACGAGCTTTCAAAGTTTCCAGGCGTCAGTGTAATGAGAGACAGACTGGATATCGATATGGTATTTTTCCAAATGGGAGAAGATATAATAAAGGAAAGTGTACTAATTGAAAAACTGTATGAAAAAAATATAAAAATAAACGGGGTTGAAGCCGGAGAATATCGTTTTGTAACACATATAGGAGTAACTAA
>DAIMMU010000127.1:0-7357 GCA_036720515.1 Sedimentibacter sp. | reverse complement strand
CACCATAATTCTGCTTTGAATCATCGTATATATCCTTGATTTTAACTTTAACAGCTTCTTTAAAG
This sequence comes from Sedimentibacter sp., assembly GCA_036720515.1. Classification (GTDB taxonomy): domain Bacteria; phylum Bacillota; class Clostridia; order Tissierellales; family Sedimentibacteraceae; genus Sedimentibacter. The sequence goes on along the minus strand of DAIMMU010000127.1, from coordinate 7,292 downwards.
AATCATTCAATATAGTCCTAAGCTTTGCCATATCCGCCGGATTAATGTTATAGTCGTATCCTATATTCAGGATATGATTAATGTACTGCAGCAAATTTAAAGCCGGCACATTATGTGGATTTCTAAAAAAATCGTAATCAAAGCTAATTTGATTGTTTCCGGAAAAAAATATATTTAAAGATGAAACCACTTCTTCCAGGTCCATCTTAATATACCTCTTAACATTATCCATGGTTTTTTCCGGTGAAATCGCATAAGATACAATAACATACCCTTCCTTATCCTTGTAGGTCCTCCCCGCTCTGCCCGCTATATTCCAAAACTCCGAATTTGTAAGGTACCTGCCATTCTGCCCTATGAATTTTACCGTATCAAATATAACTGTGTTAATAGGAAAATTCATTCCCTGCGCCAATGTGGTTGTTGTAAACACAAGCTTTATATGATTTTCGCGAATCAATTCTTCAATTGTTTCTTTAACCAGGCCTGACAACCCCGAATTATGATAACATGTTCCATATTTTACGCACTCCAGTAAAGCATCATTTTCATCCGTTTCCAGCTTAATGATCTCCAACGCTTTTTTTATTTCAGGCTTTGAGCTTATATCACGCAGTTTTCCGTTACCGACAAAATACCGTGTTACCTGTTCAGTTAAACTTTTAGTCGTCCCTGGCCCTGCACACAATATTAAAATATTACCGTCCATTTCAATAAAATCATTAAGAATGACGCATAATTTCACCGCATTATCTATTTTATGTACACCTAATTCATCCCTTATGACCGTAGGATTACTTCTTAACATTATTTCTATATTTTCCGAGCCCAGTTGGTTCCTGGGGGATTTGTAAAATTGTAGAACGGAATTTGTTTTATTTTTGTTCAACAAATTGCAGCCTATATACTGTTTTGTCGGAACCCATTCTGCGGATACCACCGCAGAATTTCTTTTAGAATCAGCTAACCATTCTCCGATTTCATCAGCATTTGAGATGAAAGGGCTTAATAGCAAGAAATTTACCTCCTTCATTTTCCGCTATCCGCTCATAAGAATATTTCAGCAAATGCCCTATTAACTTTAATTCTATGTCCTCTGTTCCAAGCATGTAAAAAGCATTGTATGAATAGATATCAATCACACTATATATATCCTGATTTTCTTCCCTTGCAATACTTCCCGTAAACAAATATTCTTTTAATAAGCCGGTAAGATAAATTATATTCCCGAAGGCGCTTATCTTCATTCCGTTGGCAACACTCATTTCATTCTTTGCCAATTCTGCCTCCTGGGCCTCATCCAATACTCCCTGCGCTTTATCTATATTAGAACTTAAATTAACTAATCCATCGTAATTTTTAATATTGCTTAACATTAGAACAATCATGTAATAAGTATTAAATTCCAATCTTTTCATAACATCCATATCAGAAATTATATCTTTAAAATTTATCAGCTTTTTATTATATTCTTCTATAACTAAATTTAATCAGGCCGTTGTCTATTCTGATCCCCGGCACATCAATGCCGGATGTATGCTTGTCAATATCTACAGGTTCAATGTTCATTCTTTTATCCGCTTCTTCGTAAAACCTGCACCCGTAATTTTTTTCCAACAACAGCTGTGCTATCCACTCTGTTACTCTCTCCCTGCGCACATCAAATTGTGGAATTCTTGACTTCTTCGGAACAGTAATTTCCGCAACTCTTTTATTCAATTTCTCTATGAACGCAGGGTTCAAATTTTTAGAATAATAAAAATCCAAATTATAACTTTCCGTATTATGTACTTTGGAGGCTCTTATCTTTGATATAAGATAATCTTTTAATTCCTTAAAACTCTGGTCGTCATCAATATCATATTCAAATAATCTGACACTTATGCCGTTCGATTTTGTTGATAGCAGTTCCTTAATCGCTGTCATGTAAGTTTCCCCCTATATTGCTTTTTTAAACAATTGATAAAATACATAAATACAAGATTGTCCAAAAATAATATATTTTTAATTTACATCACTTACATATATTTTACCATATAAGCGAATTTATTTCAGAGATTTCGCATCAAATTTTCAATAAAAATATTCTCTTTACCCCAAGAAACCTTTATACTTAGTTTCCAGTTTTCTTTTTTTATTAAGTCTTTATAAATAATGAATTATTCCAATTATCTTTTATAGTTAATATTTCATCTCTTATATCTTCAATAATATCTATCTGGAGCATACCTTTTTTTCTGAATCCTCTTATGCACCGGAAAAAGTATAATTGTATTAAATTAAATGCTACTGCATCAAACTGCAAATAAGTAAAAACGTAAAAAAGACGAATAAAATATTTAGTACTTTTAACTGAAACGTGAAAACCAGCAAACGGTTATGCTAAAAAGATGGCAAACAAAACGTCCCTGTGCCTGTGTAACGGATATCTCCACATCTCCCAGCTTTGCTCTTTCCATCTTTCCACCGCTCCCTTAATTTTGAATATAAAAAAACAACCTTTGTTAAGGCTGTTTTAAATTTTTTAAAACGTGTTTACTTTTAAGCTATTTATGGTATAATATTAATAAGGTAATCGGAATCGCAACAATGCGATTGCCACCAGTGGTTAAATAATTTTAATCATCCTGTGACAGCAGGGTGATTTTATTTTTTGCCTTTTTTGTTGTCTGTTAAGCCAACAATAAAGGAGATCAGCGATATTACGAACATGCCAAACATAATCATTAAAGATATAGCTTGATATGTATCCATATCGCACCACCTCCTTTCTTTTACGAATAGAGGTGGCAATCACACCTGCTTTCCCGATTACCTTATCTTTATTTTACCAAATTATTCATACTTGTACAAGCCAATATTTTTATTCCCTTCCATGAAATTTTTTATCTCATTTTCAATTTTTTTTACTCCAAACTCATTAAAATGTTGTATACTATTATACATAGAAGATATCATCCTTTCTTAATTTATTGGTGTTTCAACTTATATTTTAATAGGATGATATCTTCTTTTCAACTATATATGGAAATATATTCTATTTCCCTACTGTAATTTTACACTAACCAATATAATTATGAAAATTCTTCATGTGGACTTTTAAATCAGAATATTATACAATGGCTGTAATACAAGAAGATGTGATTACAGGATTCTTCACTACCGAATACAGGATAAATTTAAGGGGGAAAAAGTGAATAAAAAATTTCTAATTATTATTTCATTGTCTGCCGTTCTGCTGCTTACCGGCTGCAGGGCGGGAATGAAAGGCGAACCTGGTGCGGGTGAAGCCGCTGCAAGCGAAAAGGCCGGCGAAGAAAATAATGAAAGACCCGGAGAAAAGCAGGAGAAGCAGGAAAGCCCGGAAGAATCCGACTGGCAGAGAACTCCCGAAAATTTCCGCAGGGATCTACAGTACATGTACGATAACAAGTACCGGATGATAAGCTTAAACGACTATGCCAAAGGGGAAATAGGCACAAAAGCCGGATATACCCCGATTATTCTTACTTTTGACGACGGAAGGCAGAATAACTTCAATTTAATTGAATCCGAAGGAGGGCTTGTAATAGACCCTGACTGCGCGGTGAGAATACTGGAGGAATTTAAAAATAAATATCCGGATTTTAATGTGACCGCAAGCTTTTTTCTGAACTCAAACCCCTTTGGGCAGCCGGAATATATCGAAAAAAAACTGAAATGGCTGGTTGAGAACGGCTACAATATAGGCAACCACACATACAGCCACAATAAAATGTCAGCATTGAACGGGGAAGAAATCCGGGCCGAAATAGGCTCGGTAAATAATATCATCAAGGCTTACCTGCCTGATTATGCCGTAGAAACATTAGCTCTCCCCAACGGAAGCAACCCCAGGGACGAATTTGTAAGCAGCATGCTTGAAGGCGAGTACAAGGGCAGCAAATATAAAATCACTGCGGTGCTGGATGTGGGCTGGAGGCCCGCCTATTCACCCTTTGACACTCTGACGGATTTCACGGACCTTTACAGGGTAACAGCAAGCGAAACAAATGTCGATAACTGCGGAATGTATGACTATTTCAAATCATTTGAAAATAATAAAAGAGAAAGGTTTATAAGCGACGGAAACCCGGATGTGGTTACAATCCCGAAAAGTCATGAGCAATATCTCAATAAGGATATGGCAAAGAATAAAACAGTAAATATTTATGAGTAACTGATAAAATTCGCATTTTTAAGAGGAGATGGACACCATAAGCGAAATAAAGAACCCAAGTATTATTTTAAAGGAAAAGATTGATAAAAGGGATTATGATGAAATTAAAAAGCTTGAAAAGCTATGCGCGGAAAGGGATAATGTGTCATTTAAGCTGGAACTTGAATATAAGCTTTGCAACAAGGAAGAATCCGGAAGATGGACAGGAAGTATAAACGATCTTATGTTTTATGATGAGTCGGATTTAAAGGGATATATAGGCATAAGCGATTTCGGGGGCAATGCTTTGGAAGTTAACGGCATGGTTCATCCGGATTACAGAAACATGGGAATTTTCAGTAAGTTATTTTCTCTTGCCGAGGATGAGTGGAGAAAAAGGAAACAGCCGGAGATGCTTTTGCTGAGTGACGGCAGCTCAGCTTCTGGAATTGGATTTATCAAAAAAGCGTGCGATGAATATGACCATTCAGAATATGACATGGTTTTAAACATGGGTGCAGAACAAGGGTCAGGGCCGCGCTCCAATAAATTAAGAAGGGCGTCAGGGGGAGACTATGCGGAAATTGCACGGCAGGACAAAATTTATTTCGGCACCGGACAAGATGATGATACTCAGGTTTTCGAACAAAAATACAATGAAAACAACGGTTCTTTTACGTACATGGCCGAGACGGGAGATAAAGTAACAGGCAAGGTCCGCATAGAAATAAACGAAGGAGCGGGCGGCATATACGGGCTTGGGGTCCTGCCTGAATACAGAGGCAGGGGGTTCGGAAGAGAAATATTAACAATGGCAATTGAAAAGCTTAAGGAAATGGGCGCTCATAAAATTGTGCTGCAGGTGGAGATAAATAATAAAAATGCCTTGAACCTTTACAAATCCTGTGGCTTTGAAGTGAATTATGTTATGGACTATTATAAAATCAATAAATAGCCTTTACAAAACCTGATAAAAATTATAAAGTATATATAGAAAAAAATTACAGGAGGCACTCAATGAATGCAGAATTGGAAAAAATAATACATGACAGCAACAATATAGTATTTTTCGGAGGAGCCGGGGTTTCCACAGAAAGCGGCATACCGGATTTCAGAAGTGTTGACGGGTTGTATAACCAGAAATATAAATATCCTCCTGAAACCATGCTTTCCCACAGCTTTTTCGTTCGCAACACACCGGAATTTTATGATTTCTACAGAAACAAAATGCTGTTTTTAGACGCAAAGCCCAACATGGCTCACATAAGGCTGGCGGAACTGGAAAAGCAGGGTAAATTAAAAGCGGTTATAACGCAGAATATAGATGGTCTTCACCAGGCGGCGGGCAGCAAAAATGTCCTGGAGCTTCACGGCTCCGTTCACCGCAACTATTGCACGAAGTGCGGAAAGTTCTATGGCGTGCAGGCAATCGTCCAAAGCTCAGGGGTTCCGAAATGCAGCTGCGGAGGGACAATCAAGCCCGATGTGGTTTTATACGAAGAAAGCCTGAATCAGGATGTTTTGGAGAAAGCTGTGGAATACATAGAAAACGCCGACGTTTTAATAGTGGGAGGAACATCGCTGGTGGTGTATCCTGCGGCAGGGCTGATTAATTATTACAGGGGAAACAAGCTTGTGCTCATTAACAAATCCTCAACCATGATGGACAGAAGGGCAAACTTAGTTATCAGCAACAGCATAGGAAAAGTGTTTGAATGATAAATGTGAAGCTTCCAAGAGCCTTAGGGGCCTTCATGAGGCATTTATAAAAGCCCATGAAGGCCTTTCGGACTGAATAAATTTTAAAATGGGGCAAATCCCTGTTCCGCCCACCAGTCCTCTTTTAAAATATTGTATTGGTCGGTGAATTGCTTCAGATGGACTTTTTCCCACTGGACAAGAAGCAAATCGAACAATTCCTTGCTTGCCGGTGACGAAACCTTGGCTTTGGCCTTTTCATAGAAATCAACAGAGCTCTGTTCCATCTGCATGCCTATTCCGAAAACCGACATGGCAACTGAAGTTTCGTTTTTATCTACCTTATTCCAGCGGTATATCTCCGGCGACGGGATTTTTATGCCTGCCTCAAGTATATCCTCCAATTTTACCTCACTGCCGTTGTTCAGCCTGCCCCACAATTTTCTCAGATAATCGGCATGTTTCAACTCCTCGTTTGCCAGTTCTAAGAAGGCTTCCTTGGTTCCTTCCGAAGCTGCCTGGTTACCGGCTAATTTGTAGAATTCATAGCCTTCGACCTCATTCAGTACAGCTTAAGATATTATTGACAGTTCTTCCTTATACATTTTTTCCTCCTTGATAATGATAACAAAATTTATGTTTAACTTATACCACTGTTTTACTTATTTTAAACATTTATCCGGATTATAACCATATAAAAGCATATAAAAATGTTGAAAATAATTTTGAGTTTCCCCAAAATAAAGGACTAAAGAATTAAGAAACAGCTAAATTAAAATAGTTGAATAAATCAAATTATTGTGATTTAAGATTTTTATGGATAAAGCTATGAATGCCAACTTTTGTCTTAACTAAAATATCTTCTATGGCATAACCAATAGCATAATAAATGAACTTAGGAATGTTATAAATTCTCTTTGAACATTCCTTAAGCTCTTTAAAAAATATGTTATCTTTCTTTTCCGATGTCATAATACCAATATATCCTACTGTAATAGTTGCGATAAGATTGAAATTACGGATAGATTTTAATGACCAAACCCTTATATCTTCAAAATCAAACTGCTGTTTCTTAAATTTAAAATATTCTTCAATACGCCATCTCATTAAATATACTTTAGCAACTAAAAGAGATATCTTTCTCTTTTCGGTGGATTTTAAATTTGTAAGCAGCATCATAGGGCCTTTCCCAAACCCGTAAACTGATATTAATATTAATTCTTGTTTTGGAAATTTACATAAACTCACAGGAATATAATGGTGTTAGAATATAAATAGTACAAGTCAAAATGAGAAAATCCAAAATAAATATAAATTATGGTACAATGTATGTATCGTAGAAGGAGGAACTCATTATGGCTAAACAATATGATAAACAATTCAAACTGGATGCAATCCAGTATTATCAGGATCACAA
>DAIMMU010000004.1:0-39708 GCA_036720515.1 Sedimentibacter sp. | reverse complement strand
ATTTTTCAGGTGTTCTTCCTGAAAAATAGCGGTAGGTCATTCGCAGAGCGGAATCCAAGGTTTTAAAAGATGAGATCATTCGTTTCACTCAGGATGACAAATAGAAGGGTGAACGAAAAAATACCCGAAACTATGTTTTGCAGTTGCGGGTATTTTGTAAGTATTATTTTATTAAATTAATGTTATTTACCAGCTTTAATTTAATTTTTATTTTGTAGTTCTAAAATATTAGTAATGTTTTCAGGGCTATTACCTTCGTTGAATTGATCCCATCCAAATGTAATATCTAACTTAATGCCTTTATTTTGAGTTTTGGTATCATCCTTATTGCTCATAACTTCGGTACTTCCGGTAGTATATTCGCCTTTTGCATCTGGGTCTACGGCAATACCTATAAACAGGTCGGCTCTGTGTTCGCCGCCTTCTCCGGGAACCAATATAAAGTTATTTGCTATATCCACATTTTTGGTTTCTAATGCAGAAAGCCTTACAAAATCAACACCACCCAAGGTAAATATATCATTAGCATCAAAATTTTCAGCCAATTTAACTATTTCCCCATAGGTTACATCATTTTCATCCTGAACCAGCAATGCAACACCTATTAAATCTTTTGTTGCCTTAGTAACATCGAATTCAGCAATCTTGCTTAATTTAAAGTCTACCTTGCTCAGCTTGGCAGCTATGGAACCTATGTTGATAATGTCTGAGCGGAAAGCCTGAGCATATCCGGGATACAACTTATTTAATTCAATACTGATTGTATCTCCGTAATTATGTGCTTTTCCATAAGGATAATCCGGGTAGTCTTGCCCTAAAGGAGTACCTGGATTTTGCAATTCAGCATCCATTTCTACGCTGTTAAAATCCTTTGCTTCATCATAATACTCATCCCTTCTATCCGGTTTTCCGAAAACATCATTGTAAGTATTTGTTCCACGTTCAAAGAAATCTGCTCCAACATACCAGTTTGTTGTTTCTCTTTCTATACCGTCGATAATACTCCAGTTGCCCGGATCATATTCATTGTCATATTGTGCATACGCACCCAAATCCACAAATGTAACATCAAAATCCCCCGTTGTAGCTTTAGTTGTAACATTCAGCGTATCGGTCCAATAGGCATAACCTGTACCGACTAATATCAAGCTTAATGCCAACACTACACATAAAATTAGTTTTTTACTCATCACTTTACTCCTTTTATTTTTTTATATTTTAATGCAGTTAAAGTATAGAATAAAAAACTATGGTTTCAATCCCTCCGAAGGTTATAATATTTACTGAAAGGTAGTATGCACAGTACCACCTAAGTAGTAGTCCGGGGAAAAACCGGGATTTTTGATTCATTTATATAGTATGTATAGCAGATGTCCTTTCCCGGTATAAACATGCTGTATTCCTCAGGCATACCCTTATAATCGGGAATATAAAAAATAGGTATATTGCATTCATCGGATATTTTTATCATCCCCTCAATATCTTTTACTATCAACATTGTTTCCCAAGAGGATCCTATGTAGCGGCCTGTTCTTACAATTCTGCTGCCGTGCTTTCTCATTATTGACTTAAAGCGTAAAACCAGTTTTTCCTCTTCCGTAGGGGGTATGGTATACTTTAACATATACACAATAATAAGCAGCATAATAAAAATAAGGAATCCAGGAATAATTAACAGAATTTTTTTAGCATATGTTTGTGTAACCTCTGTTTCGGTAATAGAGCCTGTTTTTTCAACGGCTGCAGGCTTGTTTATGGTGAATAAGTTTTCGAATAAAGGAAGGGCTATGGCATATGTAAATTGCTCCTCCTTTTCACCGAATTTCGTTTCAGCCTTAAAATTACCACTAAATATTAACAGTGCCTCAATGCTTGGGTCTGCATTTAGAATTGATTTCACGTTGTTTATATAATTTTCGTACTGGGTGAAATCTAAAGATATCTCTTTTGAAATTGTTGCTATATTTCTGTATTTCATATCTGACTGACTTAATAATGGAAATGTTTTTTCGTATACAATTCTCTTTTCATCCCCTTTCATTTGAAATCCTCTTACCAACACTTCAATGGAATAATCCGTTCTTATGTCCGAAGCAGTACCCGAAGAGCCTGAAAATATTGCTAAGAAATTTACTGACAATCTGTCAAAAATACTTTTGGGATAAATCATATTTTCTTCCATAAACTTTTCATTGTAAATTTCATTCTCCTTAAGATGCACTTTGTAGTTACATCCCGCTGTCACGGAATAGCTGTAAAGTGTTACCTGCTCTTCCTTTGTCTTGGGGAAAAGTATTTTAAATATTGAGAAAACAGATAAGCATATAATTGTGATTGACGCACCCAAAATTATTCTCTTTTTAACATTTGTAACCGTAATTTTTTTAATTTTAATAATTGCTCACTCCTTCGGGTATATTATCGTTTTTGTGAATCATAAGTACCGGTAAGCCGATTTTTGGCACCACCTTTTCTATGGTTCCTTTTAAATCATTGGGAGGTACTACCCAGGGGTCTTGGGCATCATTGTTATCACCCTTGGTAATGAAGGATAAATTTCCGGCTTCGTCGGATTCTATTTTGGCAATACGGTGCGTAATTGTTATATTTCCCATTTTGAAATTGATTATATCTCCCTCCTTAAGCTTGTACACTTCTTCCTCTGTCTTAATTTTTTTAATCATCACGATATCACCGGGATAAATTAATGGCTCCATGCTTCCCGTGAGTATGACGGAGGGATATATGGGGAAAACTCCAACTATAAACCATGAAAATACAACTAAAAATATTAGTGATGCGCTGAAGGAAAATATATTCTCTTTTTGGGAAGAAGGCTTTAAATGTGATAATATCTTATATTCTTCCCATATGAGCATTGATAATATTATGGGGTAGGCAATGCCTATTACACTTTCAGCAACCCAGGGCAGGGAAGGAAGAAACGGAAATAAAAACATAAATATTTTATTGATGCACATATAATATATGCACGGAATGCTTCCCCCTGCCAAACATAGGATGGTCATAAGAAAACTCAGGGTTATTTTGGGCATAATATCCTGTGCTATGCAGATAAATAAATCCTCAAGACTTCTCACTATGGACAGCTTTGTGAAGTTAAATTGCAAAGCGGCTAAATATAAGCTTATAACCGCTATCCAAAATACCGGATGTACGGTTTTTTTGTATACGGCATTTACCGAGTAACTTCTAACCATTATAAATGCTATAATTTCAGGTATCTGTACCGCAATGTTGCCAATTACACCCTTTGGAGATATGTCATATGGGCTTAAGGCGATATTTTTCAGAAACAACCCGGCACCGTAATTTATGGCAATGTAGACCACACTGCCTGCTATGCTAAAACCGATAATTATATTTCTTATTCTATTTTTACCCAAGGTATGGATGGCAGGTAAAAAAAACACTATACAAATAGTAATTAAAATGAAGCATGCCGGTGATATATATTTTATGAATTTAAAAGATGCCGGCAAGACCTTAATCAGCAAATTGTCTCCCAAAAGACATAAATTAATGAAAAAAACAATAAGAAGATATTCGTTTCCCGTTTGCTCCAAATTATTCCCGGCATTTATTTTCATAATATCATTATTCATTTTCAACATGGTTATCTGTTATGTCTTCACTTTCAATATCATTATCAGAATTAAAATTTATATTATTCTCACTTTCATCCGTTTTTGTATCATCACTGTTTGAATTATCGGAGTCTAAATCCGAGATATTCCCACCTTCTGTTTCCACATCAGAACTGCCGGAATTATCGGAATTTACGTTCGAGCCATTCGCATCTTCTGTTTCTACATCGGAACTGGCGGAATTATCGGAATTTATATCTGAGCTATTCCCACCTACTGTATCTGTTTCAGGACTGTTGGAACCACCTGTTATGTCAGTGGTATTTTCAACAGGTGACGGTATTTCTTCGATCTGGGTTGGTATTTCTTCTACAGGAGGTGCTTCAGGCACCGGAATATTTAATATGTTAAGCATGGCATCATATGTAATTATTAAATTTATTTCAGTATTTACCTTATCCGTCCAATAGGCATATGCAGAAGGTATAACAGATAAAATTATCAATATGCAAATAATCAAAACTTTAATATTAATTTTCATGTCGCACTCCTTTCAATGGGTTCATCGGTTTTATTCTCCATTGTTAAACTGTTCTGCCAATATTGGAATTACGATTGAATATTCCGCATTCAACTGTGCTGATAATTCAGAGTTAACTTGTAAAATATCGGTTTCAGACAGAATGGTTTTTAAATACTCATATTCAACAGAAATTTCAAGTGGTGTATCATTGATACTGCCAGCCTCTAAAAAAACAATTGCAATATTTTTATCATTTTCCGTTTCCATTTGACGATATACTTTGAAGTTTATTTTATAGTCACTTTCATTTACTTCTTCACTAACAGCGATACGTTCATCCCTAAAAGTAATTTTGACTTGGGGAATTGCATCAATACTTTCGTCAGGTTTATCAAAATCCGCATCTATCGGTTTTAAAGCTTTAATTTTGCTGTCATCTGAAGCTTGTATGGGGTACTTTATCTGCAGCATGTAGCCTGGTTTTTTCAGTTCATTGATAAGATTATCCGTTAATCTCAAGGATATGTACTTATTATCATTCTCAGTGACACTGAATTTTATATCTTGTTCTATAACTTTTATATTGTCTCGTGCATCTGTTTTTATTAAATTAACTTCGATATCATTTTTATTCCCAAATTCCACACTGAAGTTAGCGGTGGTAAATATTCCTCTAATGGATAATGTATCGCTCCACGCACTATAGGACACCCCTGTTAAAAACAATAGTATTGCAATTGATAAACCGATTGCTGCTTTATGTTTTTTGCTTATTTTTTTCATAACTACCCCTTTCTCATATTAGACTTAAAAGATTTATCTATTGCATATTGCATTAAGTATCTGTTTTTATTGGCAAATATTACTGCATCTACTCTTGAGATTAAGTTAAGCTTAGACAGTATATTTGTTATGTGTTTTTTCACTGTACCTTCCGATATATAAAGAGCCTTACCTATCTTTTCATTGTTGAGACCCTGGCTTATGAGGGACAGAACATCCAATTCCCGCTCTGTTAATGTGTTTAGAGCTTTTTCATCATTTGTTTTTTTATTTAGGTTTTCCATAATTGCAGATGAAAAAAACTTACCGCCTCTTTCGACAGTTTTTAAGCCGTAAGCAATTTCATCGATAAACGCATCCTTTAGAACATATGCATCCACTGCCAATTCCTGGGCATAATTAAAATCACATTGCCTTGAGGATGAAGTTATAACAAAAATTTTAGTGTTTAGTTTTTCATTTTTAATCCATCTTATTAAGCTGAATCCGCTCTCGCTGCCTAAGTTAATATCAATAAAAGCCAAATCTACGGAGTATTTTTTCATTATTAAAATGGATTCTTTGACTGTTCCTGCTTCGGAAATGTTTTCGCTTACTTTGTAATTTTTTATTAATGTAGATAATCCTTGGCGGGAAAGAGGGTGATCATCCAAAATTAAAATCATAATGTGCTCCTTTTTAATTACACAGGAATTTTACAGATTATTTCCGTACCCTTCCCTAACATTGCATAAATATTTAAAGTTCCTTTTAAAACTCCCGTTATCATATACATATTTTTAATACCCTGCCTATCTTTAGGTATGGTATTTATGTCAAATCCAATCCCGTTATCACTTATGCATGCTGTTACAAATTCATTGAGGATAGTCACATCTATGTGTATTTCCGTAGCCTTGCCATGTCTTATGGCATTATTTGTTGATTCACAAATAATTCTGTAAAGGGAAGTTTTTTTGTTGGATGTCAGAACGGAAATGTTTTCATCTAAGTTGAGGGATATGTCGATATAGTTCATATCCGCTGCTTCCCTAACATATGCGGCAAGCTTTTTTTCAAATGTATCATGATTGTTATCCCATTTTATTCCGTAAATTGCTTCCCTAAGAGTTTTCATGGTAGAATTCGTAGATTTTATTAAATCATTCAGCTGTATTTTTATATCTTCGTCTGCAATACTGCCTATTTTTGTTTCAAGAGTCCTCATATTGCAGCTTATGTAAAATAGCTTTTGTATTACCGTATCATGTATTTCATTGGCTATGCGGTTTTGTTCGTCGCTTATTATATAAGATTCAATCATCGACTGTATATCCAATTCCTGCATAATTATTTCAACCAAGTACAAATAGAATTTACTTTCCATTTCATAATAGTATTCATCCTTATCTTGGGTTCCGCTTAATTTAAACAATATTGCCAATATATTAGAAGAGTTTTTTATATATTTAATGCAGTAAGCTTTATTGTCAATTTTAATATTTTCTGGCAACGAATCATGCATTTTGGATTTAATTGTTTTGAGTATAAATTCAGCCATTATGTTCTCGTGGCCTTCAGCTATACCTGTATAAGAGCAAAACTCTATGTCATTCATGGAGTTCATTTTAAATAAAGCACACCCATTTTTTGCTATAGTCCTGTTCAGAGTTGAATTCAATTCATCCATTACCCTTTGAGGATTAGATATGCTGAATACATTAAGGGCATCATATACATTCATGGTGTGTTCTAAAGCATAGTCACTCTGTTTTTTTAATATGTTCAGATTTGTGTTAAGCTCATAAAGCTTGGACCTGCTTTGTATTAACTTGTCGTTATTTTCCAACAAAAGATAGAACCCGAAGGACACCACAACAAAAGCTATACCTGTGTTTATATCCGAATATGTAATTGAGCCGGCACTTTGTGCCATAACTATTCTTTTCTCTATAAATACGCTGGCAAGCATTAAAAGCATCAATCCGGCAGATATAATTTTTGAATATTTGCCAAAAGGCTTCAATGCCATTATTATCATTAATAAATTTATAAAATACCATAGATAAGGGCTTGAAAATCCACCCGACAAAATGATAAAAGTGCTGTATGCCAAACTTTCCAATATTATTGTGGCAATAATAATATCGTTACAGCAGGGATAATTTTTTTGATATAAAAACGAACCTACTGTACTAGACAAAAGCATTCCCAAGACAATAAACACCTTTGGATAAAAAATACTCGTATTCCAAGTCAAAATATATACTATCGACAATACTATAATCGATATCGTTCTATATGATATAAATGGAATTAGTATTTCATTTATCCCATCTTTATACTTCAATATAACCCCCACATTTCGTAGCTATATCATAAATGAAATTTAAAAAGCTTAAGTATGCTATTATTTTTCAATATAACCATTTGATTCTAAAATATACAAATAAATACCGTTAACATCGGTTATCAAGCTGTCTACATCACTCAACAAAAATGTACAAGCTGCGAAAATTTATAACAAATCATAACATAATAGCCATAGCATAATGTGTAAAAAATTGTAATAACCTTTAAGATTTTTTTTATTTAATAACCTCCTCTTTTACAAAAAATATTTTAATATTTTTATTATATTATATTATACTAATCAGTTTTCTTTTTGCAATCACCCTTAGGGTGATTTTTGTTATATTTATAATAAATTTCGTATAAATATTGCAGAAATAAAAAACCGCCGCAATACAGTGACATATATGTGTGAAAGTTCCCTCATACAGAAGTATAAAAAACACTTTGTCAATTTCATAAAAAGTGCATCTTTACAAAAATGACCCCGCTTCAGCATGTTGCTGTTGTGGAGTCATTTTATTTTTATTTATTTTTTCTTATTGCAGCTGTTGACCAAGAATATTATTTTTATTCTACTATTTTATCCTTCATCTTTTTAATTAATTCTAAAATTCCCGCTTCAATTTTAATTAAGTCATCTTCCTTTGGTGAACCTTCAAATTCAACGGACTCAACAAAATCCCATTTCATATTGTTTCTCTCGATTATTTCCTTTAACTCTTTCTCTGCTCCGCCGGACCATCCATAGGATCCAAATCTAAAAGCGGCTTTACCGGTTACTCTTTTTCTGCCCAATTCATCTATTGCAGCCGCAACCGGCGGAAACAGCTTGTATTCATAAGTTGGAGCGGCAATTATTACACCTGCGGATTTGAATACAGTGGCAATCATTTCACTTTCGCTTTCCAAAGGCATTTTTAGCTTGTTCACCTTAATACCTTGTCTCATTAATATACTTTCCGCAAAGTTTACTGCTTTTTCCGTCATACCGTACATGGAGCCCCATAATATACTGATTTCATTTTTGCCTGCTCCGACAGCATATTGACTGAAACGTGTATAATCATCTATTATCTTTTGCGGATTTTTTCTGTAAACCGGACCATGCCCGGGGGCTATAATTTTTATATCTAATTCTTTAGATTTTTGTATTGCTTTTTTTAGCATGGAGGTAAATGTGGTCATTACATTTGAATAGTACCTGATGCCTTCCGCTTCATAAAATTCAACTTCTTCCAAAGTCATCTCATCATCAAAATGATGTTCTTCCATTTTGCCGAACGAGCCGTACATATCGCATGAAAACAATGTTTTTGTATATGATTCATAGGTGAACATCGTATCAGGCCAATGTACATTAGGTGCGGGATGAAAGCTTAAAATTTTGCCTTTTCCCAAATTTAGAGTATCTCCCTCTTTTACTACTTTGACTCTTTCGCTGTTTCCATAGAAAGAAGATACTAATTTAGCGGCTTTATCCGTACATAAAATTGTGAAGTTATTATTTACCTTTTCGAAGCTTTCAATCCATCCGGAATGATCAGGCTCCATATGATTAACTATTAAATAATCTATATCTTTTGGCTCCACACCTATTTCTTCAAGATTATTATACAGAGTCTCGGGAACTCCGTCCCATCCTATAACGCCATCGATAATTGCAGTTTTCTCGCCCTTTACTATATAGGAATTTAATGTCACGCCATTAGCAATTTCCCATATCCCTTCAAAGAGCATATCACTGACATTCATGGACAACATATATATGTCTTCAGCAATTTTTATTTTTTTCATTTTTTCCTCCTCGTGTTAGCGGTAGTGCCAAGCAGACACTCATATTTTTTATTTAACCTTATATTTTCAAGGGTTACAAAGCTTTTCAAAAATGAAAAACTATGCGCCCCTATTCTCTGTTATAATTTGACTTCGGGTTTACTTAACTTCTGAAGTAATTCCCGCCTCATTAATTTCCGCATTAATAGATATATCCTCTATTAATGAATAAATACGTTCCTTTTCTGATTGCTCGGATGCAATTATAGTTGTATTATTAGCTTGTATTGCGGGAACAATCTCTAACTCTATGAATTCTTCAGTATTATCACCATAAAAATGAATATTTAATAGCATTGTATCCGCAGTCTGTTCATTAAACCAAAAGTTGCCTAAGCTATATATAATCGGCTTTCCGTCATAATATTCTATACCCTGAAGACAATGAGGATGTGCGCCTATTATGATGTCCGCACCTGCATCAAGATATTCTTTGCCTGTAATAAGCTGTACTTCTTCTAATTCATAGGTGAATTCTGTACCCCAATGAACATAAGCAATAACATAGTCTGATTTTTCCTTTGCTTCTTTTATTGTCTGGATAAATAAGTCTGTATCATAACATCTTAATATTCCGGGTGCATCTTCGGTAGCCTGAGGGGTCATCTTATTTTTCTCAGCTCTTGAGGCCGCAACATATGCAATGGTCTTACCTTCAATTTCAAAATACACGGGTGTCATGGCTTCTTCCAAATTATTGCCTGCACCATAATAAAGTATATCAGCCTGTTTTAAAGTGGTCATAGTGTCTATTAACGATTGTTCACCATAATCATACACATGATTGTTAGCAAGACTTACGATATCTACTCCAAGCTCTTTTAAAATATCAACCCTTGATGGATGTGCCCTGAATGTATAGGCTTTATTGCTCATCGGTGCTCCGCCGGTGCTGTATGTAAACTCATTATTGATGCACATAATATCCGCATCCTGCATCATTTGTATTAATTCGGGAGAAATACAGTCATAAATTCCATTTGCAGCCGTATCATAATACATCATGGTACTCCAATCTTCATCGAAATTAATATCACCGGCAAATGCTAAAACAAAGTCATAGGAATTCAAGTTATTGCTGTCATCATTATTGTTTTCTATTGTTCCTTCAGATGGCTCTGAAATCAGGTCGGGGTTTATTTCAGGAGTTGGTATATCGTGCGCATGTTCATTCCGGTTTTCGCAGCCACATAACGCAAAAACAATCAACATGCACATTATTAAGCATAAATGCTTTAAATTTATATTTGTCCTTTTATGTTTATTACCATTCTTATCCACTCTTTCCCCCTAAACTATCAGAGATGATGTGCGGCTGCGTGTATTTTACATGCCGCGTCGGCATAAATAAGCGGTTCGCCGCCGAGAAATCAACTTATAATTTTCAAATTACAATAATAGTATATAACAAGCATGGATAAACTTCTACTAATATTTGCATAAAAGTATAAAATGCCCATTCCTATTATATAAACAAGCATTTTATATTCTGATGATATTACATGTAGATACTCATTGCTTTTTTAACATTTTCAACAGTTTTATTGCCGATAATATTTGCTCTTTTGCTTCCGTCAATTATGATATCACATACTGTGTCTTTATGCTTTTCATAATAGGCACGTTTCTCTCTGATAGGGTCAAGCATGAGGTTTATATTATCAGATAACAAATTTTTGCAGGCTACACAGCCAATATTGGCATTTCTGCACATTTCACAAATATTATCATACTCATCATTATTAAATACTTTATAATATTTACTTACCGTACATATATCCGGATTACCCTTATCTTTTATGCTAATCCTATTCTTATCGGTAACCGCTGATTTTACCTTTATATTAACATCCTCAGCAGTATCCGATAAATAGATTGCATTTCCGAGACTTTTGCCCATTTTAGAATTTCCGTCCAAGCCGACAAGCCGGGGTGTTTCACTGATTAAGGCTTGCGGCTCCTTGATGATAATATTGCCGTTGCCATATAAATCATTAAACCTTCTCACAATTTTTCTTCCCTGTTCTATGTGAGGAAGCTGGTCTTCCCCAACCGGAACCAAGTCAGCACCGCAGAAGGTAATGTCTGCTGTTTGGCTGACAGGATAACCTAAAAAACCATAGCTTAAATCATCATATCCATATTGCTTGGCTTCAGTTTTTACAGTCGGATTATGACGTAATGAATTTACTGAAACAAGC
This sequence comes from Sedimentibacter sp., assembly GCA_036720515.1. GTDB lineage: Bacteria > Bacillota > Clostridia > Tissierellales > Sedimentibacteraceae > Sedimentibacter. Next base: position 28,426 of record DAIMMU010000004.1, on the reverse strand, counting down.
ATTGAATAAAATATTGTCAACTCTGCAATGGCGCTGATTTTAGATTGCAAGAAAATAGTTGTCTTGCCTGGATCTAATCCTACAGATAAATTGTCGATTGCAACATCATAAATACTTTTGTTAATTAACTCCGGCCGTTCAAAATGGGTTGTTAAAGCTTGTATATCCGCCAATATAATGAAGGTTTCATATTCATCCTGCAATCTAACCCTATTTTGAAGACTTCCCGCATAATGCCCCAAATGCAGTTTTCCGGTTGTTCTGTCACCGGTTAAGATTCTTTTCATTTTCAATACCTCCTTAAAATAAAAAAACCTCCGCCCCAAAGGGACAGAAGTTATAATTCTGTTTTGCCACCCAAATAGCAAGTTTCACATACTAACATATGCTTCCATCATAACGGTTAGGATTTCCGTCAACTCCTACTGACAAGCTTTCGGGTTGCCCTCATAAGTCCATTCGGCATATATTCAAATGCTGTGTTTCCACCGCCAACAGCTCTCTGAAATCTGAATTCCTATGCTTACTACTCTCATTCAACGGTTTAATTTTATACTTATTATATTTCATAAAAAATACTTTGTCAATTTCGCCAATAAAATATTTTAACTTTTTCAAAATAACTGATGCAGAACTACAATACATGCATTACATTGCAAAGGCTCTTAGGGTATCCTTGGAATACAGCATCAGTATATTATCAAATAATTGCTTTACTTTTCATTCAGATACCTCTTAATACCCCGGAAGGTATCATCACTGATAACATGCTCGATTCTGCAGGCATCCTCTTCGGCTGTTTCGGGAGATATCTTTATTACATCCGTTAAAAATGTTGTCAAAACCTTATGTTTCTCATAGATATCCTTAGCTTTTTTCTTACCCTTCTCCGTTAATTCAATATAACCGTCGGCATCTACAGATATAAACTCATCATCCTTTAGAATTCCCACAGCACGGCTCACACTGGGCTTGCTGAAATTTAACTCCCGGGCTATATCTATTGATCTAACCTGACCCTTGCGTTTCATCAACACTAAGATAGTCTCCAAATACATTTCTCTCGATTCATACATATCTATACCTCCGGAATGCTTCTATGCAATAATCTTATCAGATTTTCCTATAAATTGCCATCTAAATATTTATTGATATCATCTTCCTATAATAATAGAAAATAAAAATCCTCTTCCGTCCATAAAAGATACTGAACATGAAAAGGATTTTGCTTTTTCTTAAAAATTTTTAAATCGAAGCAGAAAATATAATCTTAATGTTTATCAGAGCAGGATGAAACACCGCAATTACCGCAGCTGCCGCAGCAGCTCGACTGTCCGGATTTTTTCCTTTTCCTGCTGTAAACTATACTAAATATTACACATGCTGCTATAACCGCAATAATGATAAAATCTATCATCAATATCCCTCCTCAAATTAAGATATTAAGTTTCCTACCGTATATACTATAAACGCTGCCACATATGCCGTCAACATTTGAATACCAACTGCTCCTCCGGTTCGCGACCATGTCTTTAATTCTCTCTTCATAGCTCCGACTGCCGCAAAGCAAGGCATGCACAGCAGATTGAACACCATGTACGAATAAGCTGCCGCTTTTGATTTTATATCATTCTTCATAGATGTAAGAGCATTTTCGTCTGCCCCTTCCCAAAGTATACCTTCCGCATAGATATCGAAAGCAGCCTCCTCATCATAAATTCCGTCTTCAAATCCTAATTCCTCCAATTCATCGGCATCATATTGCTTGAAGTATTCTTCCAAATATTCGGGAGAAACATCATCGTCATATAATTGTGCCATTGTAACAACTACCATTTCTTTAGCAATCCAGCCCGTGGCAACACCGACTGTAGGTCTCCACTCGCCGAAGCCTAAAGGCTTGAAAACAGGAGCTATTACAGTGCCTGCAGAAGCAAGGAAGCTGTCGTTCATTTCGCTCATTACACTTCCGTCTTCATTATTGGCAGCATTCACACCATTGAATGAATCCGCATTAAAGTTACTCAATCCCCAAATTAAAATAGTTGAAATAAATATTACTGTTCCTGCCTTTACAGCAAAGCCCTTTACCTTTTCCCAGCCATGAATTCCAATACTCTTTAATGTCGGTACACGGTATCTCGGAAGCTCCATAACAAAATTCGATGCTGCGGATTTGTATACAAGCTTATTTAATATTAAGGATACAATAATTGCAACAACGATACTTAACATATATAAAGAATATGTTACCAAGGTTTTATTGCTGCCCGCAAAGAATGTGGAAACAAACATTGCAAATATCGGAAGCTTCGCCCCACAAGGCATGAATCCGGTAATTATGGTTGTAATTCTTCTGTCCTTTTCTGTATCAAGCGTTCTTGTAGCCATTATGGCAGGAACACCGCAGCCGAATCCCATTAGCAGCGGAATGAAGGAACGTCCCGACAATCCGAATCTGCGGAATATTCTATCCATTACGAATGCAATACGTGCCATATATCCGCAGTCCTCAAGGAAGGATATCAAGATATAAAGTACCAGTACCAAAGGAATAAAGCCTATAATTGCACCCAAGCCTTCAATTATACCATCCATAATCAGCGACTGTAAAATAGGGGAAGCATTCTCTATCAAGCCGCCTATCATATCCCCAAAGAAGCCCCATATACTCTCTGCCAACCCAGCCAGCCACATTCCCGGGCTTAAAAGACCCTCTATAAATAAAAAATTCTCACTAAATGTTGTTGCAAACAATAAGTACATAATAACTGCAAATATAGGAAGCGCCAATATACGGTTAGTCAAAACTCTATCTAATTTATCAGATTTAGTTTCTACATGTGTTTTTTTATTCTTTTTAACCGATTGACTTACTATTTTAGCAATGAATTTATATCTTAAGTCGGCAATTTTAGCTTCTAAATCTCCATCCGCATGCTTTTCAGCTTCCCTGATAATTGCTTCAACCTCTAATTTCTGACCTTCGGATATGGTATCAAGTACAATTTCATCGTTCTCGACTAATTTAATGGCTTTCCACCCCAGCTCTGCTGAAATTGCTTTTGCCGAACCGGCGCCTCCTTCCGCATCTGCCAATACTTCATATATAGCTTTTGTTGCCGAAAGTATATTTTCATCAAATATATCCGGGTTCCTTGCTGACGTTTGATTTCTTGCAGCATCGACAGCAGCATCCATTAACTCGTCTATTCCCCTGCCGTTTCGTGCAACAATGGGTAATACAGTCACACCTAAAAGCTCCGATAGTTTATTGCAATCAATTTTATCACCCTGAGCCTCAACTTCATCCATCATATTTATCGCAACAACCATGGGAATCTTAGTTTCCGCAATTTGTAATGTAAGATATAAATTTCTCTCAATATTAGTACCGTCTACAATATCTATTACAGCATCCGGCTTTTCCTTTACTATATAATCCCTCGCAATTACTTCCTCTGCCGAATAAGGTGATAATGAATATGTTCCCGGCAAATCCAAAATATTTATATCTTTATTCTTCTTATATATGCCTTCCTTTTTATCAACCGTTACTCCCGGCCAGTTTCCCACATGCTGTCTTGCACCGGTAAGTTCATTAAAAAGCGTTGTTTTCCCGCTATTGGGATTACCCGCTAAAGCAATAGTAAATGCCATATTGTCCTCCTCTATAGGTTAGCGTTCGCTAACCTTCCTGCAAAAATAAAAAATTATTATTATAATTTTAACAATCAGCGCTAAATAAGCGCTACATTTGCATTTGAATATTTTCAGCCTCTGTTTTTCTGAGACTTAACTCATATCCCCTGATATTTACTTCAATAGGGTCTCCCAAAGGCGCTACTTTAATAACCTTTATTGATACTCCGGGTGTAACTCCCATATCCATAAGCCTTCTTCTCATGGGACCCTTTTCACCAATTGAAAAAACAACACCCTGCTGCCCGGGATTCAAATCCTTTAATGTCATCATCATCTCTCCTCCGCTATTTAATCTACCATTATCAATGAAGCCAAGCCGCGGTTCAGTGCAATCTTAGTACCCTTAACCAATAAAATAAGACCGGATGAATTTTCACCCAAAACCTGTACTTCCTGCCCCTTTACAAAACCTAAATCCTGCAGACGCCTTTTCATTTCATCTTTACCCCTGAACAATGAAATTACTTTTGTTTCTCCCATAGGAACCATCATAAGCGACATATTCATACCTCCTCGCTCAACTAATTGATAATGAATATCATTATCTATATCGAAGTAAGCATACACTAACCAAATAAAAATGTCAACATTTTTTTATATCATTTTGTTTTTGTAACGACCGGGTATCTATGGTAACAGCTTTAATCAGGATATTAAAAACAGGCTCCAATATCCTGAGCCTGCCATTCCATACATATTTATCTTTCTCTGTTTCTGATTAAAATCAATCTTGTCAGCTGTGCTAATCCGCTTGCCATGGCAGCCACATATGTTAAGGCTGCCGCCTGAAGTACATTTTGTACTCCCTTTTTTTCATCATCGCCGACAAATCCATTATCACCCAGCAGTACCAAAGCTCTTCTGCTTGCATTAAACTCTACGGGGAGAGTAATAAGCTGAAAAGCAACGGCTGCTCCAAACAGCAGAATGCCTATATCCATCAAGCCACCAAGGCTCGGAATCAATAATCCAATGATAATAAAACCCCATGCAGCAGATGAGCCGAATCTCGCAATAGGAAAAACCATATTTCTTAAGGTTAATGGCATATAACCATTTGAATGCTGTATAGCATGACCCACTTCATGGGCTGCTACACTGACAGAAGCGATTGAGCTTCCTTGGTATACTTCACCGGATAACCTCAGCACACGTTTTGTCGGGTCATAATGGTCACCTAATTGATTTCTCACAACTTCAATAGGTATATCTCTTAACTCATTTCTATCTAATAGTATCCTGGCAATTTGTGCTCCCGTATAGCCTCTACGTGCGGGAACATTTAAATATCTCCCAAAAGTAGATTTAACTTTGCTTTGTGCATACAAAGTCAATATTATTGCAGGTATCAAAATAAGCATCGTCGGGTCAAACGTCATAAAACCGTATGGATAAAACATTTATATCACTCCTTACTTCTTAGGTATTTAATTAAAATGCTTAATATTTCAATTATACCATAAAAAAATTAATATATTCTTAAAGATATGTCTTGTCAATTCCCTCCTAAAAATTTTCGCAGAAGTTTATATTTTATTTTTGAATACGGTCTGTAACGTATTGGAATGTCAAGCCAAGTTGCCTTTTTTACAATACTCCTGTAATGAGTGAAGGTATCAAAGCTCTTTTTTCTGTGATAGCTTCCCATACCGGAATCTCCTACACCTCCGAAGCCCATGTTTGAGTTGGCAATATGAATAATTGTATCATTAATGCAGCCTCCTCCGAAGGAGCATTTATTCAGCACGTGCTTTTCAACCGAAATGTCCTTGGTAAACAGATACAGTGCTAAGGGCTTCGGGTGTTTCACAATGTAATCGGTGCATTCACGAATATCGTCATAGGTAATCATGGGGAGAATAGGGCCGAATATCTCTTCATGCATAATGTGTGAATCCGGGCTCACTTCATCCAGCAAGGTCGGCTCCACAAAGCTATTTTCCCGGTCGGTTTTTCCGCCTGCCACAATTTTTCCGCTTCCCAACAGTCCCGATACACGTTCAAAATGCTTCTCGTTAATTATAGTATTCATATCCGTCATTGCTCCGTCGGGAAAGAATTCTTTCAATGAATACTTATACCACTTAATGAACTCATCTTTTACATCCTTGTGAATAAATAAATAGTCAGGCGCAATACAGGTCTGCCCAGCATTCAATACTTTACCGAATGCAATCCGCCGTGCCGCAATCTTAAGATTTGCCGTCTTATCCACAATAACCGGGCTTTTTCCTCCAAGCTCTAATGTTATGGGTGTCAGATGCTTTGCTGCACTCTCCATTACAAGACGTCCCACTCCGGGGCTTCCCGTAAAAAATATATAATCAAATCTTTCCTCTAATAACGCGGTATTCTGCTCTCTGCCTCCTTCTACAACAGCGATATATTCTTCAGCATATATAGACCTCAGTACCTGAGCAATCGCATGACCGGCAGCAGGAGCATATGCGGAAGGCTTAACAACAGCGGTACATCCTGACGAAATGGCACCGATAAGCGGCAACAGACATAATTGTATCGGATAATTCCAAGGAGACATAATCAGTGCCACTCCGTAAGGCTCCGGTGATATGAACGATTTAGACGGGAATTGTGCAATGGGCGAGATAACTCTTTTTTCCTTCATCCAGCCTGAAAGATGGCGAATATGAAAACCCAATTCTTCTAAAACAATTCCTATTTCCGTCATATAAACTTCGGCGGGACATTTATTCATATCCTCTTTCATAGCATCATAAAATAAGCCTTCGTTACTCCTAACTGCATCTTGTAATTTACGCAGCATTGATATTCTAAACTTTATGTCCTTAGTATTACCCTGTTCAAAAAATTCCCTTTGATTTTCAATTAAACTTCTAAAGTTCAAATCCAAACACCTCATCATTCTCTTATTATAAATCTATACCAAATAGACCAAAATATCAACTCTTAACTATAATAAATATTAAATGCTTGACAGACAGAAGAGCTCCGCTTCAGCATGTTGCTGTTACGGAGCCCTTTTATTCTTATTTTTTTATTCTTATTTATTTCTTCTTATTACAGCTGTTGACCAAGAATATTCCGGCTCGTATTCTGCCTCGTATTCTACAAAGTATCCCAACTTCTCAAAATCTCTTATTTTTACCATAGTCATATTATCTGACAGTATACCTGTCATGTCTATTTTTTCACTTCCTCTGACTACGTAAGCTTTTTTGTTTACATTATCCCACTCAACTTCTTCGCCTAATGCTTCACTTATGTATCTGAGCGGGAGGTACACTCTGTTTTCGACGATAGTATAAGGCTTATATCCACCCCATATATACTTTCCGTCAGCTCTGTTCATGTTTACGAATGCACCGTCATCCGGCACGCCTTCATACGTATACCATGTTATTTCAATTTGATCAACCGGATTGTATTTGTTTTCAAGAGTATCGTACATCTTTTGAATTTCATACACAGTGATTGATTTTTCCGTAACCGGAACCATTTTGACAGTCTTGGGATTCAGCACAATATTAGATTTAATATTTCCCATAATAAAACCTTCATAGACTAACTCTCCCTCAAAAGTCTGTCCATACTTGCCGCCATCCTTATATATTTCATTTTTCAAATAGCTTCTGTCAAATATCTCACGGATATCACCGTATTCTTCCTTGTACTCTCCCGACTCAACAAGCAATACAGCTTCATCTATAAAAGCATAGAAATCATGTCTCATTGCCTTGAGCTCTTCCATGGCTGCTTCTTTACTATCAGTCATGTCTTCTTCGATGCTCATGTCAACTATAACTTCAAACAATTTATCCACAAATTCGACTGTTTCATCAAACACCTGCTCCTTATTCTTGCCGATGTACTTTATGAGCCTTTCAACGAAATCGGCGGCACTTTCAGAAGTAAGGTCCATGGCATAACCATTGCTTGTCTTTTCTATAAGCTGTGAATCAAAATTTTTAAATGCAGCTTTTAAATATTCTTTGACACCGTCAATCAGTATTGTATGGCTATAACCATCCTGCGATACTTTTATACCGCTGTCATAGATATTATCTGTATCCGCAAGCAATATGTATTCGGTATCCTTGAGCTCCTCTAAAAGCTTTTCAACAACCAAGCGGCTATAGTCATCTAAGCCTAATTCATCCTGAATCTTCAGACCCTCAAGCAATACATTTTTAGAAATATAGTACTTCTTATCAGCCAATATCACCTTTATTGGCTTTTCATTTCCCACTCCGTTAACCTTCAGCATAACATCCATGCTCAGATACTGCGAGCCCAAATCCTCAATATTTGCTTCTCCACTGATATTCAAATCAATTTTAGTATTTTTATCTGCATGAGAAATAAACTTTGAAACCTCGATTTGTGTTGAGCTTTCAAATTCATACTGTGTCATGCTGTTCATTTCTGCCGACATGTCCAAATATCCCATTTCATTGGGTTTACAGCCCGTCAGTACTGAAAGCAGCATAAGTACAGCTAACATTATGCTAATTTTTCTTTTTATCATACCCTTCTCATTTGATGTATATTTGTTAACGATATTCTACCCTTTATTACCAGACATAATATTACAATTATAATACAACATGGGAAATAATCAGCACTTTCTTATATTTGCACATCCTCGTATTTTCCGGCTCTTCCTTCTTATGTATCGTATGTGAAACTTATCTTAACATAATGTCTTCATGGTTTCTTTATACTATATCTCCAACTCGTAAATATGCTCATACTTAATATCGCATTTCTTTAGCATATCAATCAAATCATCTTTCATGCCCGGCTCAGCACTCCATGCCAAACCGCATCCGGAAGTAATTTCTCTTGGAACGGGAATTAATCTTCCGCCGACACCTTTTCCTTTACAGAATTTCTCCATTGCCATTGCACCGGAAGTATTCTTAAATGTAATAACAACTCGCATTACTTTTTCTCTCATCAGTACCTCCTATTGATGCGCCGAAAGCTCTCTTATTGCCCTTATTCCCATATCTACCTCGTCACAGGTATTAAAATGAGAGAAACTAAATCGGACCGCTCCTTGCTCCACGGTTCCCAGCGCCTGATGCATTAAGGGAGCGCAGTGACCTCCTCCCCTGGTACAGATATCGTAATCCTCTGCAAGCTGGTCGCAGACCATGGCAGAATCATATTCACCTATATTCAGGCTTACTATGGCCGCCCTCTCTATTGTCGAAAAATCCCCATATATTTTTATATTTGATATTCCTCCGACACCTTCGTAAAACTGCCGCATAAGTTCCTGTTCTTTTTTTCTGATATAATCAATTCCATGCTCTAATATATAGCTGACACCTGCATGTAATCCGGCTATTCCGTGGACATTTAAAGTTCCTGCTTCCAAACATTCCGGCATAGAAGCGGGTTGCGTTTTCATGTAGGTTAATATACCGCTTCCGCCTGATTTCAGCGGTGATATATTAATTCCTTCTCTGACGTATATTCCTCCTGTCCCTTGCGGTCCAAGAAGTCCTTTATGTCCGGTAAAGCAGAGAACATCAATATTCTGTCTATCTACATCAATAGGAAAAACTCCCGCTGTCTGAGATGCATCTACTACAAATAATATGTTATGTTTCCTGCATAAAGCACCAATCCTTTCAATATTCAAAAGGTTACCCGTAAGATTTGAGCCATGAGTACATACTACCATCTTCGTATTATGCTTTATTTTATCTTCTATATCTTCAATTTTTATATTACCTAAAGCATTGCATTGTATTATGGAAAGCTCTGCACCTTTAGCCTCCATCTCATACAGAGGACGCAGAACACTATTATGTTCTAATACTGTTGTAATTACATGATCTCCGGAATGCAGCAGACCTTTGATTGCTGCGTTAAGACTCTCCGTAGAATTAGCTGTAAATGCAATACGACTGCAATCTCTGACATTGAACAGCTCTGCAAGCAGTTCTCTTGTAGCATAGATAACTCTTCCCGACTCCAGCGAAGCTTTGTGTGCTCCTCTTCCGCTGTTACCCATATTTTTAATTGCATTGTATACAGCTTCGGCTACAGAATCCGGTTTATGAAAGCTGGTTGCCGCATTATCAAAATAAATCATAAAGCTTCTCCTTTTATTTAAGGTTTGATTATCTTGGTCGCAGCAAACATTATTTCCGCAATTGTATACATATTTGTTACAGACCCGACGCATAATTTTTCAGCGATATTATAATAACTCAAACAGGTTCCGCATGTTAATATTTCTACTCCCTGAGATTCAAGGAATTTAAGATCCTCAAGTGAATCAGAACCTTCCGCTGATAATCTTGCTCCTCCGTTATACAGTATAATCTTCTTCGGCAACTGCTCTATCTTTGTTAATGCAAATATAAAGCCCTTCATTAAGGTTTTTCCTAACTGCTCATCCCCTTCTCCCATATATTCGGAGGACAATACAACTATCGTATGTTCTTCTCTTTTATCGGGATAACAGCTTTCCTCTTCAGCTTGTTCAGAATTATCGGGCTCGTTGTCGGTTTTTGCCGTCAAACCCTTCTCTGATTCTTTAGAAACGGTAATTCTTACAATATAGTTACTGTCATCAATTTTTTCAGATTTACTCTTTAGCTTCTCGTTATTCGCCATTTTAACTATATTCTGAACGGCAATTGCATTATCAACATAGACTTCGATGATACCCTCTGAAATTTCTTTCAATGCCTTTTTTGTTTCGATTACAGGATAAGGGCATTGCAAACCTCTTGCATCAATGGATTTATTCATAATATCTCTCCTCAAAATTTATAGAGCTCTGAATGCAGCTCTATGCATTAACTTATTTAATAATAATTCCCTTAATTGATTTTGTCTATGATTAAATTATTTAACTGCTCCAGATCCTCTAACAGCTCCTGAGTGAGCTTTGCATATCGGGAATCAGCTCTATCCCTTATTCTCGGCATGTCAACCAAAACTTCTCTGCTTACAGCACCCTTTCTTCCGCTCATTAATATTATTCTGTCAGCAAGATATATGGCTTCATCCACACTGTGTGTAACAAAAATAATTGTTTTTTTATCATACTCCCAAATACGAAGCAATTCTTTTTGCAAAAGTATTCTTGTGTAGGCGTCAAGTGCGCCAAAGGGCTCATCCATAAGAACCACATCGGGAGAGTTTGCCAATGTACGTGCAATAGCAACCCTTTGCTGCATTCCTCCTGAAAGCTCGTGAGGATAAGACTTGCGGAAATTTTCCAAACCTATTATTTTCAAAAACTCATCCACATTCTTTTTCTTTTCAGATTTGGACACTCGTTTGAAATTAAGTCCCATAGCTATATTATCCTCTACATTGAGCCATGGCATCAAGGAATAATTTTGAAAAACCATTCCTATTTCTTTTCGCGGCTTTGTCAGATTTTCTCCCCTGTAAAGTATATTTCCGTCAGTTGGAGATTCCAATCCTGCAATAAGTCTTAAAAGAGTGGATTTGCCGCATCCTGAAGGACCTACAATACAAACAAACTCATTTTCCTGTATATCGACATTCATATTTTGCAGAACTGTTAAGCTGCCGAGCCTTCCGCCGGCATTGAATGTTTTCGTTATATTGTTTACGCTTATAATCGGCTGCATTTCTACTCCTTACTTCACTTTATTTTCCCATGAAAAATGCTTGTTAATGATTATCCTGAATATTCCGTCCAAAAGGGCACCGATTACACCTATGCATATCATACCTGTTATGACTAAATCCATTCTGGCAAGCTCGTATGCATGGGTTATCAAATATCCTACTCCGCTCATGCTGCCCGGAAGCATTTCAGCACTTACGAGGCATACCCATGATGCGGTAAGCCCCATGCGCATTCCCTGAGTAATCGTAGGTCCTGCGGCAGGTATCAGAACATGGAAAAAAATATCGGTTTGCGAAGCGCCAAGCACCTTTGCCGATTCGACCAACACCTTGCGGACATTTGTCACACCAAAAAGTATGTTCCCTAATATCGGGAAAAATGCTCCTAATGCGATAAGAAATATCATTGAAAGTTTAAAGTTATCCAACATGGCATAAGCCGCTCCGTAAGGCAGTCCCAGCATGCGGGCAAGGCTTCCTATTCCGAACCATCCAAGAACAAGAGGCTGCCATGCAATGGAAGGAATGGGCTTAAACAGACTTATAAAATTTTCGAATAAATTACGGAATGTTTTAAAGTATCCCATTGTCAAGCCTATGGGAAAAGCCACCGCAGCACCTATTATATATCCCAGCATTACACGAACCATGCTGTAACCCACATTTCTGGGTATGCTGCCCAAGCCTATGAAATTATCAAATGCATGCAAAAAATTTCCCAAAACCCTTCCCACTGTGGGAAGTATGGCATTGTTTCCTATTCTTTCGGCATTATAATTCCACAATAATAAAAACAACACAGGCAAAATTAAGGATATTAAATTTATTTTTATTTTATTTAAAGGAAAAGGAAAGCTCCTTTTAGTAAGCTTCCTTTTGCTTTTTTCTGATATACTTTTTAACATTATCTTGTTACTTTCTCCACAAATGAAAAGTCAAAAACATCGTTAATAAATTTATCTGTCGGTATATCCTTAAGTCTGCCTGTAAATTTTCCCATTTCAGACATTGCTTCGTGATATGTAGCCATACCGTTTGTAAAATTATCGTTTATTTCTGTTCTATATGTAGTGTCATTCTGCATTAACACTTCCTTGTCGAGACCTATGAATTCAGTCATTAATTCAGCGGTTTCCTCACGGTTGTTCTGAGCAAAGTCAGCTACATCCGAAGTAATTTGAACCATTGCCTGAACAATTTCGGGATACTGCTCTTTAAAGGCATTTCTGACATTCATGGTACAGCAGGGGAAATCCACCCATTTTCCTCCCGGAAGCTCATCAAGGGTTGCAATTATTTTTCCGATCCCCTGCGCTTCGGCATTTTGCGGATTAGGAACAGGACCTGCCCACAATTCAACCTGTCCCGAACTTAAGGACGGTATTAAATTACTTATTCCCTTAAGATCCATCAATGTTACGTCAGCAGTATAATTTGAAGCATCTTCACTTACTGTCAATCCTGCATCTCTCAATGCATATTCAAGGACTATTCTTGGGCTGCTTACAGCCGAATGGTAACCGCCCATTATAGGTCTGTCACTTTTTCCGGCATATTCAATGAGCTCATCAAATGTGTCATATGGTGCATCTGCGGCTGCAACAACAGAAACGCCCCCGCTTTGTATGGGACACAGAATGCTTATTTCGGCTCCCGTATCATATGCATTCAGCATTGCCGTGCTTGAACCGTATATTATGTCAGCATGACCTTGGTTCAATAATGTGGCACCTTCCGCACCGGATTTGGAGTACGTAAAGTTTACATGAGCTATTACTTCGCCGTCTTTAACCAATTCTAATTGTGTCTCGTTTATTGGTTTTAAATGCACGGGATTATTTTCAAAAAGTTCGGGCTTTAAAAAATTCAAATGCATATTTCCTGTATGAAGCTCACTGCTCCAGCCTACATTTATTGTAGGTATCTCTTTTTCCGGTTTTTGATTTGAAGGTTCTTCCTTTCCGGACTCTGCCTGAGCAGGTTCCCCGTTGTCAGAGCAGCCTGTAAATGCAAACAGTGCAATTAAAACGAGCACAATCAGCAGTGTAAATTTACTTTTTTTCATTTTCATCTCCTAATGTTACGATAATTTTATGTTTCGTCAATATTTTAACATCCCTGATAACATTAGTAAAATATATATATTTTATAGATACTGCCCCAGTTATAACTAATTTTTATATATAAATTCAAGCAAGTAATCATATAGTTATATAATTAATTAAATATAAACCTAAAGCATTTCAATAAACGCTGCAATTCTTGTTTCAATTTGTCCGCTGTCTGCAGCAGAATAGTCTGTTTCCAGCTTTAAAAATGGTATTCCTATTTCATCCATCATTTTTCCCATATTGACGGACTCTATGTTAAATGTGTGGCATGCTTGGAGCACTATGTCCATAACACCGTCAACCTTATATTTTTTAACCATGTTTTTAGTATTTTCCAGCCTGCCGTCATTTGGTGTCATAACAGAGCAGTTTATGGATAAATACCTATCGGAAATAGCTCTAAGAATATCATCCGCATTTTCGTCCACAAGTATCTTATTTGTTCTTTCACCGGTGCAATCATCAAGACATACTATTACTCCGCCGTTTTTTTCTATTACGGCTCCGACCTTTTCAATTACACCGCCGGTTGGACAGCCTGTAAGAAGGATTCTTTTGGCACTTTTATCTACTGAAAAGTTTCCTTCCTCATATTCCTTTCTTTTTTGAGCAACTATATCATTTATTTGCTCAATGTATGCATTTTTATCGAAGCTGAAGGATCCCTTCAAAAGTGTATACATAACATCAGTACCCGTCATTGCCGGCGGGCAGCTTGCCTGTAAATTATACATATCACATAAGGCTTCCCTCAGCCTGTTTCGCATTTTGGCTGCTTCTCTCAGCTTTTCATCAGTTATTTCAACATTGAACATTTCTTCTAATTTTTCTTTTAGAAGCTTTAGCTCTTCATACCATATGTCCTTGGCATAGGGGCGGTTCTGACCTTGAGGAAGCTGTAATATGTATGTTTCCTTCAATTCATTTAACAGCTCATACATTTTCTTTTTTCCGTCACAGGTTGTTTCTCCTATGATAATATCCGAAAAATATGTATATGGACATTTTTCTGTATATGCAAAGCCATATGTAGACTTAATAAGGGGACATAGGTTCTTCGGTAAAACTTTCTCTGCATCAGGTATGGTTTCGTTGCTTGTACCGCACAGCCCTATTGCTGCTATATCTGCCGCATCAAGAAGCTCAACCGGTGTATAGGAGCATAGACATCCCGCAACCCTTCCTCCCTTTTCCCTGTATTCCTTTACAGCTATAAAGCCTTCCTTTCTAACCTCTACATATTCATCAAACTTGCTTGGTAATTTAAATTCTGACATCATTCGTCTCCTTCCGTGTTTAATGTAATTGTTAATTATCTGCATACAATGCAGCTCCGATTGCTCCTGCATATCTTGCCATTGGAATGCTTGATACGGGATTTTGCAATGCTTTTTCAAGCCTTTCTATTAAGTAATGATTATCGCAAAGACCTCCGGTTAAAAAGTATTTATCGTTGGAAACCTGTGAAACAAGCTGTACAACCTTGTTAACAACCGACTCGATTACGCCGAAAGCAATATCCTCCCTCGGGGTTCCCTTTCCAATTAAGCTTATTACCTCCGACTCGGCAAAAACAGTGCACATGGAGCTTATGGCAATAGCCTGTCCTTTCATGGCTAATTTTGACAGCTCATCCTGCGTCACTCCAAGTCTGTTTGACATAATTTCTAAAAATTTTCCTGTTCCCGCAGAGCATTTATCATTCATCATGAATTTTGAAACTCGCCCCTTATTCAGCATTATTGCCTTAGTATCCTGTCCGCCTATATCTATAACCGTACAATCCTCTCCAAACAAAAAATCCGCACCCTTTGCATGACATGAAATTTCAGTTATTGTTTTGCATGCATACGGTACAGATACCCTTCCATAACCTGTAGCAATAATTCTTGAGTTTTCTTTATTAATTCCTGATTCATTCAAATCTTTTAAAATAGCTTCTGATGTTACTATACTGCTAAAGCCTGTGCTCATCAGCAATGTTTCAATTATTTCACGATTCTTAAGCACTGCAACCTTTGAAGCAGTAGAGCCTATATCAATTCCTATATGATACATATTTTCTTGTATGATATAATAGACAACTAAATCATACATTCCTTTCATAAATTTACTTAAAATTTATAGAATCCGATGTAGATATCAGTCTATCATAATCTTACAAAACTATCTACCCGAATTGAAATGAATAAAATTCATGGCAAAATGGCTTTCCATGAATTTTATTTATAAGAACTTATTTTAAATTTATTTGGTTTCCCCTATGATTTATCACATCATAAAGATTTCATCTGTTTTTATACTGCTTTCTACCGGTATTTCTCTATATATTTATCATCGATATATGTTTAATGGAAGAAAACAATTTTTCAGATAATGCAAACGTAGTATTATCATACACAACCAGAAATACCGTCATTTCATTCTTCAGCAGAAAGTCTCCTATGACTGAAGTTGCTATCTTTAATGCTTCTTCCTTTGGATAGCCGTATACACCTGTTGATATCAGCGGAAATGCGATGCTTTCAATGTTATATTCTTTTGCCAATGCGAGTGAGTTTTTATAGCAATCAGCCAGCAGTTTTTCCTCACCGCTTTTACCACCGTGCCATACAGGTCCAACTGTGTGAATTACATACTTTGCAGGCAATCTGTATCCTTTGGTTATCTTTGCTTCACCTGTCCTGCACCCGCCAAGGGTACGGCACTCGGCGAGCAGCTCCGATCCCGCGGCTCTATGGATTGCTCCATCAACCCCTCCGCCGCCAAGCAGTGATGAATTAGCTGCGTTTACAATTGCATCAGCATGAACCTTTGTTATATCGTTACGAATTATTTCAAGCGGCAATATTGACACCTCCCCTACTTTTGTCCGGGCAGTCCCTTATTCAGTGCCGTATTGGTTATGGCAGAAATAACGGATAAAAAATAAAAATGTATTTGTATAAATCATTAAAATAAAACCATCTGTTCAATAGATTTCTCTTCAATTTTAAATCTTGATGATTGAATTTCGCTTACTAAGTTATCTCCCTTTTCATGAGTAAATTTTAAATATTGCTGATTGGATTTTAATTTTGACTGTTTTGTTTCAAGTACATATATATTTTTAAATCTATTGTAAATGGATTCCCCGCCTAAACCTGTGAAACAAATTAACTGCGTTCTGCTCTTCTCTGCTATATTTATGAGCGGCTTTAACAAATGGGCAGCATTGGTCTGGGCAAAGGGGTTATCCATAACTATCACCTTGCTGTCTTTGTTGTTAGAGAAAATATCCGTTTCATCTTTTCTCATATACGTAAGCAGACTGGATAATACTACAAATGCCGATAAAAATCCTTCGCCGCCGGAGTTAGTTGATACATTATTCCAGCTTATTTCCGTTTGTCTATTCTCCTCAATCTTATAAAGCTTAACATCTATATTTGATATACCTACCGTATTATTGTATATGTAACTGATGCTTACTGTTTTTGATATAAGCTCCTCTATAGGCTCATTTTGTGATAATTTATCGAGACATGAATCTCTGAGTTTTTCTAAAATAAATTTCAGGCTGTTTTTATAAGCTTCTTTGTTTAAATCCCAGTCCGGAAGCTTTATCTTGAGCATTTTAATACTTTTGCCCTCAATATTTACAGAGGAATTATCATCTATCATACCTAAGTTGGAATGTACTTCCTTTAAATATTCGTTTAATATTGATATTACCTCCTCCTCGTCCTTGTAAATATAGTCTATATCTACCTGAAGCTTGCCTACCATTGTTCGGCAGGAATTCAGGACAATACTAATCTGTTCAATCAAGCTTTTTGTCACATTGATACAGTCTTTTACAGTCCTTAAGGAAGAGCTTACTATAACCTCTGACTTTAATCTTGCATCGGAAGCAATATCATCTAATTTCTTTTCCGTATTCTTCCTGCATTTCTCAACTTCACCGGAGCATTGCTCTAACAAATTAATATAGTTATTTCTGCATTCATCTAATTTGTCGATTGCTATATCCATATCCTGATTATCCAGAATACTTAAGCTTTTATATCCATCAAGCTTTAAAATATTTTCTTTAATTTTGTTATATTGTGAATATAATAGCTCTAAGCTGTTTTCAAGTTTTTCTTTTTCTCTTGTCTTTAGGATAATTTCAGATTTAAAATTTACATCCATTATTAAATCTTTTTCTTTAGGTCTGTCAAAGCCAAACTTCTCATATATATTCTTCCCGGTATTCTGTATGTATGAATTTAGCTTTGTTCTTTCAAGCTCTTGACTATGTATTTCCCTTTTTTGGTTTTCAAGTATTTCACATATATAATCAAATTTATATTTAACGTCTTTATATTTGAATTTATCATATTTAATATTTATAAATTCCGGCTCAGTTAACTTATACTCCTCTTTTTTTTCGAGAAGCTTATCTTGAGATTTCTTAAATTTACTATCCAAGCTTTCTTTAATTTTTTCCAAACGTGCTCTGTCACCGGATATTTTACTTGTCAATGCATCATATTCTGATTTAATAACTTCAAAATCCCTGTTTATAAGTTGACCTTTTTTATATTGATTAAATTTTAAATATTCTTTATCAGTATTTTCAATTCCCGTTCTCGTATCCCTCAAATGACCTTCTTCATTATTAAGCTGTTCGGAAAACTGATTTATAATATCTAAGTTTTCTCCCATTCTTATTTCTATATCGGCTATTTCCTTAATAGTTTCTGCAATCTCTGTTTTATTCTCACAATAAACATAGTACTTTTTTTTCAGCTCCATAAAAGCTTCCATGTTGCCTTTTAAATTCATGGCTTTTTCTACATATAATTTATATCTTTCATCGGCTTCCTTCACTTTATTAGTAAACTCTTTAATAAGAGATTCATTTTTTAGAATTTTTTCTTTCACTTCTGTTATCTTGTTTTTTGCTTCATTTATTTTATCGGATGATTCATTGTATAACCTTTGGGTAACTGTAGTTTCAGAAACCTTATTCAGCTTGTCGCTATAATCTTTTTTACCATCATTATTTATAGAGATTTTTTGATTTATTCTGTTAATCTCATTTGATTTCTCTTCAATTATCATGTTGAGCTCGGTTTTATCAACCAATCTCCTATCAAAGTAAATATAAAAGGAAATATTATCAAATGAGCACATATTATTTGAACTGTGCACTTCATCGAAAATAGAGGATTTTTTTATTATTGGTATAGGGTTTGATGTAAACTCCTTTAAATCATTTTTTTGAATTTTAATTATATCCTCTTCGTTAAGAATTAAAGCATACGGAAGAAAAGGATTATCCTTAATTATATTCTGATTATCCTCCTTACTTCTGTTGTTCTTATTTAGCCATTCCATTCCATATAAAAAGTCTATATCCAGCCCATCTAATTTTTCCTTAAGCTTAGGAGGAATCTCAGTTAATATACCTCTTTCAAGCTTGCTTTTTTCATTTTCCAGCCTTGATTTCTCAACAGCTAAGAAGTTTCCCTTAGTTTCTGACATCTGGATTTTATTTTCTATATTTTCTGTTATTAAATCTTTATTGAATATCTCCTCACTGGACATATTCAAAATTCTAAGTAAATTCTTTCTCAGTTTTATTTCATTTTCATATTTTGATTTTTCTTCCTCAAACTTTTGAAGATCATTAGCAAGCTCAACTTCCGATCTGGATAAATTTCGCTGCTCCCTGTTTTTTAATTCTATATTTTCGTTTAATATCCCAATGTTTTTTATAGTATTTTCTATATCTTGCTCACACTCCTCTATTTCTTTACCTATGTTGTTTTCGATATCCTCTAAATATCCGTCATCAAATACACCGAGTATATTTTTAGTAAGAATTGTACCTGATTTTTGTTCGTAGATTTCCTCTTCTTCTTCATAAATTCTGATTAACGTTTCTAATCCGGCCTTATTACTTACTTTTAAAGTATGATCATTTCTTAAGGTCTCATCATATACCTTTGATTTCTGTATGGATTTTCTTAATTCATATATTTTCTCATTTATTTTTTCAAGCTTCTCCCGCATTTTAACAAGCTCTTTTTCATAGTAAAGCCTTAGACTATATCCTAAATTATTTCTTTCAGGTGTCTTCTCTTCTTCTGTTTTATCAATATTTTGCAGCTCGCTTTCAAGCTCCCTCAGCTCTCTATGGTTATCATCATATTCTTCCTTTAATTCGGCACACTCATATATATGAAGTTGTTTTTGCAAAGCTGATTTTTGTTCTTCTGTCTTCTCTTTTGTTTCTCCGAGCTCATTTAACAAATTATTTATTTTATCAATTTCATCGTTATAATAATGCCAATCTTTTGAAAGTTCCTGGTACTTCAAGTCATTAATACTATTGTCACATTCTTTTATTTTCACTATTACCGTATCTGCTTCCGATTCTTTTTCGGTTTTTATCTTATTCAAATATTTTATGAAATTTGCTACTTTATTTCTTTTATCTTCCAAATCATTTTCTTTTTCATTTAAATCTGACGAGTATTTGGATAAATCTTCAAGTTCGTTGCAAAACAGCTCTATTGTATCCTTTTTTTCTATTTTCGACTGTATCTCTCTATATTGAAATATATATTTCTTAACTATTTCATTAAATCCCTTAATTTTGTTTCCATCCTTGTTCAGCTTGTCTTCAACAGTTGATAAAAACCACTTTTCCACCAAGCCTTCAACATTTTTGGCATCACTGAAAAGATCTGAAAGACCGGATTCCTTCAAATTTATTTTATGTATAATATCCCATTCTCTGCTGTCTATTTTATATTCCCTAAGTTTTTTAAAATACTTTTTTGACTGCTCATAAGCATTCATATTGTAAATTTCAAGAGGATCTTTCAGGGTTTTTCTTGCAGCTTCAAGCTCTGTTTTAAGGTTATGATATCCCTTTACGGTTTTTTGACCATCTTTTTTTATTTCTATTATAGGAATATTGTATATATCATACTTGCTTTTTTGGGCGTAATGATGAATAAAAGTAAACATATCAAGATCATCTGCCGAATCTTCATCCGATGCCACGCTTTTTCTCTTTACCGCCATACCGACGAGCAAATATCCTCCGTTATCATCAAGCTGCCACTCCGTTAATATATAGGTAGGCGAATTTTGAAAATAAGATTTGAATTTTCTATCTTTTAAATCCCTGTTTCGTCTGCTTACAAAAGGAGCCATCATCATTTGGACCAGTACGGTTTTGCCTCCGCCGTTTCTTAAGCTCATTAACGTGCTTTCAGATGCAAAATCAAATATTTCATCATCAACTTTAATTGTATTGTTGTTATAGTTTAAGTTTATTATCCTCAGAGCATTTATTCTACTCATTTGTATCCTCCCCCAAAGCCCTAAGAACTCTGTAGTAGTTGTTTTTATTCAATAAATTCCAATCCATAAAGTTATCTAATTTTTTGGTTGTGTATATTTGATCTTCATCATCAAGGTAAATAACAAGATTTTGCTTTTGTAAAAACTTTAATATATTAATAATAAAGCCCTCTTTTGTGGTTTTTTGAGTTGTTATTTTATCCGAGCTCCTCAAGGCTTCCCATCTTTCATAAATATTTGAATACGCTATTCCATATTCAGCTTCAAAATCTGATTCTTTCGACCTTTCATATCCTTCTTTAAGCTTTTCTGCCACAATATTTTGAAATTCCCATCCCTTTATAAAATCTCTGTTTTTGCTTGTTCTTCCCTGAGATCCGTAAAATACCGCTAATAGCGTCAAAATAACGAATTGAGATAAATAGTAATCCTTATCGTTTGCACCTGATTTGCATAAAAGACCTTTAAGCTCACCTTTGGAATATCCTAAAAAATCATTTTCCACATCCGGTATTAAATATATTACTCTGTTGTACATTTCTACAGAACATTTATATTGCAGACCTTGATTTTTAACAAGATTCATTATATTTTCATTTTCCGCATATTTTTTAAACAGCTCTCTTTCATTTTCTTCCTCTTCGGCTATTTGTCCGTTTTCCAGCAAGTAATACATTATTTTGGAGCTGTCTTTAATTTCATCTATAGTGAACATTTTATTCCCCTCAAAATTCCAATTTTATTTTCAAGTCCGTACATTTAACTGTTTTAACAATTCCTCTTTCACTTTTCAGCTCATGGAACACAACTTTTTCCCTTGAATCACACTTATTTACATGTATGCATTTTATCTTAGATAGCTTTTTTCTTTCTCTTATAACATTTAATATGGTTTCATTCAGTTGAAAATCACTGCTTTTATTATATGAGACAACAGAATTAATTTCTTCCGTCAGCTCTCTTACGTTAATAGTTTTGCTTTTTAAAAGTTCTATTACAACCTCTCTGAATATTTCAACTGTAGGTATGAGTTCATTAATCTTCTCGGCATCCTCAGATATTTTATCCCTTATCTGAGACAGAGTCACTTCCTTGTTTTCTGCAGCCTCTGTTAAAATAAATGCCACACAGGATTCATAAAGAAGTAATTTCCTTCTGATCTCCTCTTCTTTCCGTCTGTTAAATTCTTCATCATCTATAATGACAGTGTCTTCTTCATCATTATTGCTCTTTATAACTTTCTGATACTGTACTGCTTTGTTAATATTATAATGCTTATTTAATCCCGGCTTGAACAAAGGAGATAAAAATATATTCATATTCTCTAATTTTGATACATCATCCAATATATGCTCATATATATCATTGTTTATATTTACTCTCTTGATCAAAACCATTTTTGCCATTTCTTCAAGCTCTCTTGAAAAAATGCTTTTTAAATCGAAATGATGATTTAAAAGTTTTTGCTGCTCATCTATGGACTGAGATAAATATGAGTTTATGATTCTCAATGAATTGAGGTTCTCAAGCTCCTTGCTGTCCAGCTCCTCCAATTCGTCTATTTCTATGTTGTTTTCCTGAATCTCATTGATTCTTGTATTTATAAGTATTTTATACTGAATAAATTTATCTCTAATTTCTGCCAAGGAATTAAAATTATTATTAAGCAGGTTTTTATATTCTTCTACGGTATAGCTGAGAGGGTTATTCTTTATTTTATCTATGGCATTATTAATATTTTGGATTTGTATACGGATTATATTGAATATTGTTTTAATTTCATTTACAGCTTTATCATAGCTTGCCTTTTCCAAGTGAAGCCTGAATATCATTTCATGTATAGTAAGTCTCATATTGCTGTCTATTTCAAGAGTAGACAGCAAAAGATTATATCCGTCGTCGGTCAGGTAGTAGGAGGTTCTTCTCTTTCCGTCCACCTCTTCTATCTTATTTGATATATAACGAATGTTTATTTCTGTATATTTTGAATCCTTAAAGTCGAAGCCGTTTAAATACATAACCTCCCCATTATTACAAAGTATTGTATTTACAACAAAGTCGCTTAACTCCGAGCATTCCTCATGACTCAAAGGATTTTTAAAACTATTTACCAAAATATCATCTAAAAATAATGCTATGTCATCTAAAGTGCATACTTCTTCCTTCAGGGATTGCTCCATTATGAATAATAATACAGCAAAAATAAGGTTAAGGCTATCCAATTGTGTTGTAAACCCATATTTATCCCAGGAAGTTTTGGCTATGGTATTTTTACTTATTATAGCGAAATATCCCACCTTTTTCATACGTATTTCAAAATCCTTTAAAAAATCATACTGCATTACAGTTCTCCATAATATCCTTTATATTTATAATTTCCTGAGGTATATATTTACCTGAAACCAATATATCTGAAATTTTATTTCTATGTATTTTACAAAAATTATTTAAAAATATATCTTTAATATTTCTGTTCTGCCCCTCTTTTGAAGAAGGCAGCTCTATAAAGTTTTTTTCGTATTTTTCTATCATAAAAATGTATGCCTCTTTGAACAATTCAATTTCGACATTGTCTTTAAACAATTCGTATATTCCTTCGTATATGCCAATGCCCTCATAATCCAAATCACCAAAATACAGAAATTTATTATCCTTATTAAAAAAATAAGGCTCCCCGCACATTCTGAAATCGCCGAAAGATTTATATATTTTTTTACCGCTTCCATATATAACAGTGGATATCTTTTTACCGAAAATTAAGTTTTCTTCGCCTTCTATCATATATTTCCTAATCGAATAAAAAGTATCCTTATTTTCTACAATAAGAATATTTTGAGGAACATTCTTATTTATTGAATAATATGCCAAGGGCTCGGATGTTTCATACATGGTCAGAAATGATATATCAAAACCAAGATTCTTAAGCAGCCTTTCACCCCCGCCTTCCGCTAAAAACTTCTCTTCATTCCAAATTTGAAAGCTTCTTTCATTTTTTGATATTTCAATATTTAATTGCTCTTTGTCATTGTCCAGAAATTTGCTTAACATTAATATATATTTTCTGTCTTTAATATATTTGTCCATATTTTTCAAATAATATGACGTATTTATTGAAGGATTTAATGAATAATGTATTTCTTCTATATATTTGCTATAATCAATCTCTTCCTTAATTACATGGTATTCATTAAACAGCGCAGGCTTCATGCCGTTTCTTCCCTTAGCTTTAACAGGTTTAATGATATTTTTATCAACCAAAAAACAAACCATCTCATATAACTTACCATATTCTGAAATATTGAAATAGCTTTTTATTTCATATAAATTAATCTTCTTTACATTTAGTTTTCTTAAATCTTTCATGATATACCTTTACCGGCATCGGGTAATTGTCATAAGAAAGCACATAACACGATGTTTTATCAGAACTTTTAAACTCTTTTCTTAATTAATTATAGCATAACAATTCAAATTTTTCGATATCTAATTTATTATTGAATTTGATGTTTTCTTGTTCCATGAATGGGTTTTATACACCCATAGTCCGTAGAAGCACACTATTAAATTACTAAAGCTCATTGAGAACCATATACCGGATGACCCAAAATTAGAAAAGTTTTTAAATATTAATATCATAGGAAGCCTGACTGCCCACAATCTTCCGATTTCCATTGCCATGGAATATTTGGTGTTTCCCGAGCCTTGAAATATTCCCTGCAATACGCTGAACAATCCCATCAATGGCATTGAAAATGCAACATATTTCATATAAGTTATACTTTGAATAATCACTTCAGGATCATCCTTGGATTGAATGAAAAAATTCACTATTTGCCTGTTAAAAACAAATATTAATACCCCGCCAATAATACCAATATACAATGCAATCTTTGAGGCTTTTATAAAGCTTTCGGTAACCCTGTCAAACCGGTTCGCTCCAAGATTTTGACCTACCACTGCTGTCAGAGCCGCCCCGACTGCCATGGCAGGCTGCATTACCAGATTAGTAACCCTGTTTACCATGCCAAATGCAGCCATTGTAGCAGTCCCATATGATACAATAAAGCCATTCAAAAACATAAATCCTATTGACGCTCCTGTTTGCCCAATAGATGCCGGCAATCCGACTCTTACAATTTCCGTAAGTATATTTTTATCTGCTTTAAATCCTCTGAAATCAGGTTTTAAATTATTGTCATCATTAAATACAAATTTAATCCCTAATAATGCCAACACAACCCTTGATAATACCGTAGCCCATGCCGCACCGGCTATACCCATATTTAATGTAAATATAAACACCGGATCTAATACAACATTTATCAAAGCGGATATAGCACTCAATATTGTTGGTATTACAGTATTGCCCTGCGCATTCATTATGGAATTTATATTAAAGTATAAAAACATAAATGGTAAATCCAAAAATGATATTCTTAAATAAATATTTGCTAAATCAGCGAAATCACCCTTACCGCCCATATATTTTATTATATATGGGCTTGTGGCAACTCCGACTATCATAAATACAATTGATAAAAAAAATGATGATACTATTAATTGAGATGTGTACTCCTTAGCTTCTTTTAACCTGCCTGCCCCCAACAATTGGGAAAGAAGTGAGGTTCCCGCTACCGACAACCCAATTCCTAAGGCAACGAAAAGAAAATTTATTGGCCAAACAAAAGAGGTAGCCGCAAAATGAACTGAAGAAATCTTACTGACCCAAATTCCATCTACCAAGTTATATAATGTTTGTATTATACTGTTAATCATAACAGGGATAGATAAGGTTAACAATACCTTGTACATATCTCCACTTTGTATTAATTCCGATTTGTTTTGCTTCATGAATCAGTCACCTTTCTTAAACTATCTTTCAATCATTTTCTTCTTTATAAACACTAATTCCAATCTTTATGTTACATAATACCAAGTAAATTAACATGTTAATTTATCTATCTGATTACATTGTATAGAATATATGTTCATTTAGCAATATATAATTAATGTTTATATCCACTTTATCCTTTTACATGTATACCTTGAAGTCTTATAATATTTCTACAATTCGTAATACTCATTGTAATAAAAATGAAAGTCAGGACCTGCAAGCCTGCTTGTATGGATAAAAAATTCCCCCTTAATCACAATGACAAGGGGGAATCTATTGAAACTTATTATTTTATATATTCATTTCCTACTAATAACTCAGATATTGTTTCCGTTGGAATAACAAATTCAGGTGTACCCGTGGATCCTGGTGCTACTTCGTATTTATCAAACGAGATTACTAATTTCCCCTCATCATTTATATAGAAGCTTTGTTCACTTGAAATTTTTTCAAATGGATCTATCGCTTCTTCGTCCCCTTCAATCCAGTAGAGTATGCTTTCGTCAGATTTCATTTGTTCCTTCATTTGGCTCTTAATATTATCACTTATGATATCAACATATGTGCCATCTTTGAACAAGCTGGGCAAAGTTATCAAAATTTGTTTTTCTTTATCTATAGTATCATATTTAAATGTTGTTGAAGATGAGCCTACTGTATTTACAACATAACGACCTATAGAAAGTATCTTGTCCGTATCAGTTTTTACTATATATCCATTGTCTATTCCTA
The DNA here is from genome assembly GCA_036720515.1 of Sedimentibacter sp. Lineage (GTDB taxonomy): Bacteria > Bacillota > Clostridia > Tissierellales > Sedimentibacteraceae > Sedimentibacter. The sequence continues at coordinate 2,032 of DAIMMU010000004.1, read as the reverse complement.
AATGACCTCCTTCACCATCCTTTTCTAAATCTTCTATGTCCTCCATAAACTGATCATATAATTCTTTACCTTCGTTTAAGTATTTTTCATTTAAACTATTTTGCAATTCCTCGTTTTCTAATCCTTGTATTTCAGGAACTTTAATATCCGCATTATAATTATTTTCATCTACTTTATATTCTCTAAAAGTCAGTACTTTTATAATGCCCCCCACAACAGGTAAATTTGATAAGTTTTGCGCCATTACTGGACTAGTATTAACTCCCGCTATTAATAGAGCGACAGATGCAGCTATAGAACCTGACACTATTTTTATTTTTTTGATATTATTCTTCTTTTTCATGTTTTTCCTTCCCTGTATAATTGATCTTCTTACTACAAATTCTAATTCTTCTGGAATTTGAATATCTATATACTCTTGTTTTAGTTGTTCCAACTTTCTATTATCCATTTTTAGCCTCCTTATCTTAATCATCCATTGATATGCGTAACATTTCTAAGCCTTTATAGAGACGAGTTTTTACGGTACTAATATTTTTTTCTAAGATCACTGCAATTTCTTCTAACTTTAAATCTTCAAAAAATCTCAATACTATTATACTTCTATAATCTTCCGGTAATGATTCTAATGCATTTTCTAAGTCTATATCAGCATAGTTATCAATTGTGCCCGTATCATTAGCAAGTAAAAAATCCTCGTCAGTTATGATTTCCCTTTTTTTCTTACGAAGAAGATCCAATGAAACATTTACTACAATCCTATAGAACCAGATTTTTATATAACCAAAATCTTTTAAGGAATCAATAGATGAAAAAGCTTTATAAATAGATTCTTGGACAACATCTAAGGAATCATCAACGTTTTTAACATAACTATAAGCTAACCTATAAAAAGGTTCTCTATTTTTAATAATAAAGTCTTCAAGTTGATTTTCTAAATTGTTTACCATTCGTACGAATTTCTCCCTTTAGTGTATAGATTCCTTTTTTTCATCTTACACTATATAGACGCACATGATGTCAAAAAAGTTTTAAAAAATAAATCAATTTATTTTATTCAAAAGAATTAATTGCATTATAAAATCAATAAGATAACTTCCCTTGATTAATTATAAAAAATGAGCTTAAAGAATTGAAATCTGGCTGAACAGAATATTTAAGAGTAATTTATTGGAAACTTTTCCGATTAATCTATTGACCAAAAAGTCAATTTGCATTATAGTGTTAATAGACCACCCAGTCAATATTGTTTGGCGGAGGAAAATATGAAACGAAAAGCAAAAAATCAGCTAAGCAGACGAAAAATTATTGATAGCGCATTACAGGAATTTAGTGAAAAGTATTATACGGAGGCATCTCTTAACTCTATTTGCAGTATGGGTAATTTATCAAAAGGCATTATCTATCACTATTTTAAGGATAAGGATGAGCTTTACTTAACATGCTTAAAAGAATGCTTTGATAACTTAATAGCTTATATATCGGAAAATTTTGCAGTTGATAGTACTGATATAAAAGCATGTCTGCAAAAATATTTTACAGTATGCAATGTTTTTTTCAGTGAAAACCCTATATATCTAAAATTGTTTTATAATGCTGTGATTTATCCACCCCAGCATTTAATAAAAAACATCAAGGAAATCAGAGCTGAGTTCAACGAACTTAACATAACCATATTGATTGAACTGCTTAAGTCGGCAAAGTTGCGTTCAGACATCACAGTAGCCCAAGCTGTTGAACATTTTCTAATGTATCAAGATTATTTTAATGTAATGCATCAAAATGAGCTTCAAAACGAATTGTCTTTAAATGAATATGAAAAATACTGCCAACGCTGGCTAAATATTTTTCTTTACGGAATTATAAATCAAGAGTAAAACAAGCTACATTGATATTTCCATATATTATTTGCTCTTTAAGTTTTTAACCGGAAGCTTACTTGTGGCTTTTATTTTTTTATTGTGAGAACTTTCCTATTAAATAAAAAGATTTGACTAATGTCAAAGTCAACTCCCCCTGCCCCCTCAATCAT
>DAIMMU010000126.1:0-7409 GCA_036720515.1 Sedimentibacter sp. | reverse complement strand
TGTGCTGAAGGTAGCTTTTGAGCATTTAATCTGAAGTAGCAGTAAGATTAAACGGATTACCGTTATATAGTTAAAGAGCCGTAATGGAAATTAGGTGGTACCGCGGGTTTTCTCGTCCTTTTATAAGAGGGAGAAAATCCGCTTTTTTAATGACCTAACTTCATTTTGCGAATCTTTACAAATATTTTTTGAAAGGAAGGATATTATGTCAACGAACATACCAAGTAAGTATAATCCGAAGGAATTTGAAGATAAAATTTATAAAATCTGGATGGATGAAAATTGCTTCAGAGCAGAAATTAATAAAGATAAAAAACCATTTACCATTGTGATGCCACCACCAAATATTACAGGTCAGCTTCACATGGGGCATGCATTAGACCAAACATTGCAGGATGTTCTTATCAGGTGGAAAAGAATGATGGGTTTCGAAGCCTTGTGGCTTCCCGGTTCAGACCATGCAAGTATTGCGACTGAAGTAAAAGTAGTTGAAAGACTTAAAAAAGAAGAAGGAAAAACAAAGGAAGAGATAGGAAGAGAAGAGTTTCTGAAAAGAGCTTGGAAGTGGAAGGAAGAATTTGGCGGCAGAATAGTTGAGCAGGTAAAAAAGTTAGGCAATTCCTGCGATTGGTCAAGAGAAAGATTCACCATGGATGAAGGCTGCAATGAAGCTGTTACTGAGTTTTTTATAAGATTGTACGAAAAAGGGCTTATTTATAAGGGCAATAGAATTATTAACTGGTGTCCTGACTGCCATACAACACTTTCTGATGCGGAGGTTGAACATGAGGACACTGCCGGCAAATATTATTATGTAAAATATCCATACGCTGATAATAAGGATGAATATTTCATAATTGCAACGACAAGACCTGAAACTATTTTTGGTGATGTTGCAATAGCTGCACACCCTGAGGATGAAAGATACAAACATTTAATAGGGAGAAATGTAATTGTTCCATTGGCTGGAAGGGAAATTCCTATAATAGCAGATATATACCCTGATATGGAAAAGGGTACGGGCGCATTGAAAATAACGCCGGCACATGACCCTAATGACTTTGAAATAGGTCTTCGTCACAACTTAGAGCAAATAAGCTGCATGAACGAAGATGGAACAATGAATGAAATAGCAGGAAAATATGAAGGTATGACACGTTTTGAATGCAGGGAAGCATTTGTAAAGGATCTTGAAGATAACGGATATATTGTCAAAATAGAAAATACTGACCACAATGTTGGAACATGCTACAGATGTCACAATATTATCGAACCGAGAATTTCGGATCAATGGTTTGTTAAAATGAAACCATTGGCGGAACCTGCATTAAAAGCAGCTGCCCATAAGGAAGTTGAGCTGGTTCCCGAGAGATTTACCAAAATATACAATCACTGGCTTGAAAATATTAGAGACTGGTGTATTTCAAGACAATTGTGGTGGGGTCACAGAATTCCGGCATATTATTGTCAGGATTGCGGTGAATTAATGGTTCAAAAGGATGCTCCGAAAAAATGCGTTAAATGTGGAAGCATCAACATAAATCAGGATGAGGATGTTCTTGATACATGGTTTTCGTCAGGCTTGTGGCCATTTTCTACATTAGGCTGGCCTCATGAAACAGAAGATTTAAAATACTTCTATCCTACAGATGTATTGGTTACAGGATACGATATTATATTCTTCTGGGTTGTAAGAATGGTATTTTCTGCTTTGGAGATTACCGGAAAATCACCCTTTACCCATGTTTTTATCCACGGGCTGGTGAGAGATGCAGAAGGAAGAAAAATGAGCAAATCATTAGGAAACGGCATAGATCCTCTTGATGTTATAGACAACTATGGTGCGGATGCTTTGCGATTCATGCTTATGACAGGAATATCACCGGGAAACGATACAAGGTTTAATTATGACAGATTGGAATCAAGCCGTAACTTTGCAAACAAACTGTGGAATGCGTCAAGATTCGTATTAATGAATATAGACGGTGACTTGACAGATGAAGAAACGGCAAAGAAAAATTATAAAGCAGAGGATAAATGGATAATTTCAAGAGTTAACAAGGCGGCAAAGGATGCTACCGAGTATCTTGAAAAATTTGAACTCGGAATGGCTGCACAAAGGGTTTATGATTTCATATGGAATGAATATTGCGATTGGTATATTGAAATTGTAAAACCTAAATTATATGGTGCTGATGGCGTTGATAAGGATACTGCAAGATTCGTACTGATTAAGGTACTGAAGGATATGCTGAAGCTGTTGCATCCGTTCATGCCGTTTATAACAGAAGAAATTTGGTCATACCTGCCGAATACTTCCGAAAGATTAGTAATGGCTGAATGGCCTGAGTATTCGGAAGAAGAAAATTTTGAAGAATCGGAAATAAATCTCGAATTTATAATGGAAGCAGTGCGAAGCATCCGTAATATAAGAGCAGAAATGAATGTTTTGCCTTCAAGAAAAGCAAGGGCTATATTCATCCCCTCGAAAGATGAAGCTAAAATGTTTATTGAATCAGGAGCTAATTATTTTGCAACATTGGCGAATATAACGGAAGTTAAAATTGTAAATGATAAGACGGAAATAGGTGTAGATACGGCATCCTCTGTAATCGACGGAACAGAAATTTACCTGCCATTAGCTGATTTAATAGATTTTGAAAAAGAAGTCGAAAGACTTGAAAAAGAAAAGGTAAGACTTGAAGGTGAATTGAAAAGAGTAAAGGGTAAGCTCGGCAATGAAAAATTCATCAGTAAGGCTCCCGAAAGTGTTGTTAATGAAGAAAAGGAAAAACTTCAGAAATATCAGCTGATGATGGAAAAGGTAGTTGAAAGATTAGAGCACATGAAAAAGTGAGACCGTGAGTATGCCCTAAAACAATGGGTATGTACATGGTAATAATAAATATTTTTCAAAGGGAGAAGAGTATGAATTATCAGGAATTGCTAAACAGGGCAAGAGAAAAGATGGCGCCAAATTGCAGAGTTTGCAGGGAATGCAATGGTATAGCATGCAAGGGAGAAATTCCCGGAACAGGCGGAAAAGGAAACGGCAATGCATTTAAGGTATGTATTGATTTTTTGGCATCGGTTAAAATTAATATGGATACTATTTATAAAAATGAAGGTCAGGATACTTCTGTTTCATTATTTGGAAGAAACTTTAAATACCCTTTCTTTGCAGCACCAATCGGAGGTATGAATTTTAATTATAACGGTGCAATTACAGAAGCCGAATATGATGAAGCAATAGTACAGGGTACAATAAGGGCGGGAAATGCAGCATTTACAGGAGATGGTGCTCAGGACAGTTTATTTTTTGACAGTCTTCCTATTATAAAAGAAGCGGAAGGAATTGCAGTACCCACAATTAAACCGTGGAAAAATGATAAGGCTTTGGAAAAAATTAAAATGATTGAAGAAGTAAATGCCATGGCATTTGCAATGGATATTGATTCTGCAGGACTTATTAACTTAGCATTGGCAGGAAAGCCTGTATCAGCTAAAAGTGCAGAGGAACTTAAAGAATTAACTGATTCAACCGAAATTCCTTTTATAGTAAAAGGAGTTATGACAGCCAAAGGCGCTGAAAAAGCGTTGCAGGCAGGTGCTTACGGAATTGTGGTATCCTCTCACGGAGGAAGGGTTTTAGCTGATGCTCCGGCTACATGTGCCATGCTTCCCGAGATAAGAGAAGCGGTAGGAGATAAGCTTAAGATTTTTGTTGATGGTGGGATTCGTTCGGGAGCCGATGTATTTAAAGCCATCGCATTGGGGGCAGATGCTGTGTTAATAGGCAGACCGTATGTTATTGCGGCATTTGGAGGCGGTATCGAAGGCGTTGAATTATATACCGAAAAAATCGGTGCGGAGTTAAGAGAAACAATGATAATGACCGGCTGCAAAAATATAAGCGACATAACGAGAGATAAAATAATCGTATAGGGAGCCGTTCACTTTGGATTCCATTTGATACAAATCATATAAAATAAAAGCGAAAGATAACTAATCAGTTTCTTTCGCTTTAACTTTTTATATTCAATTTTATCATCTTCATACCATCCGTTTTAATCTTCTTCTTGTCTCAATCCTCTTTCGTGCAATTCACATTCTTTTTGACTGCACTTTCCATCCACATTATATATGCAAGTAATTGTACCGCATTGTCTAAAATTCATTTTTGCAACTACATCTCTGATATCTTTCACTACTGTGCCCATGAGCGAACCTCCTTTTTTAAATCGTACCTTATTATATCATCTAAAATGCAATTTGTAAACAAAAACTTTCATAAAAATTAAAAAATATTGTAAACAAGCGCACTTTTTAATCAAAAATGCAAGATGACTTTATACTGCTTCAGCAAACATTACAATTTCAATACTTAACAACTTGCAAAAGTATCTTGCAAAAAAATCAAAAATGCAAGACGCACTTTCTGAAAGTCAATATTTTATTATTTAGTTTTGCATGATGTCAAAAAAAGAAAAAAAGTGCAAAATTTTTAAGTTTTGCACTCAGAAGAATTTACACATATTTCATAGCAATGACTAATTTATATTATAGCCAAAACTATAAAGTTAATTAAGAATAAAATTGTTGAAACCAATAATATTGGGTGCACATCGCTGAATTTTCCTTTGCATGCCTTAACTAAACAGTAAAATATGAAGCCTGCTGCAATACCGTATGAAATGCTGTATCCTAATCCCATAAACACTGAAGCAAAGAATGCAGGTATTGCTTCCTCCAAGTCTTCCCAATTGATTTTAGTAAATGATGACATCATCATAACACCAACTATTATTAAAACAGGAGATGTGGCTGCCGAAGGAACAATTCCTGCAATCGGTGCAATAAATATACATGCAAGGAGCAACAGTGCTGTTACAACACTTGTAAGCCCTGTTCTTCCTCCTGCGCCGATACCTGCGGCACTTTCAACATATGTTGTTGTATTGGATGTTCCGAAAACTGCTCCCACAGATGTGGCAATTGCATCCGCAAATAATGCTTTATCCATCTTTGATTTAAATCCTGTGCTTGTTTCAAGAGCTTTTTGATCATCTTCGCTGAAGATTCCGCTTCTTCTTCCCGTGCCTATAAAGGTTCCGATTGTGTCAAAGGTATCTGACAAGCTGAATGCAAATATAGTCATAAGAACAAGCGGTATACGTGAAGGGTCTGAAAACAGGGACTGCATTCCTTTAGGACCAAAAGCAGCTCCGAATGTTATTCCCAAATCGGCAAATGCTGAAGACAGCCCTCCGGTACTGATTGATACATTGGAAATATCAACAACTCCAAATGGTATGCCTATCAATGTTGTTGTTATAATGCTGATAAGTATGGCTCCTCTGACATTTTTAACAATCAGTATAACCAATATAACCAAGCCTATTAATGCAAGCTGTGTAGAGGGATTTGTAAAATCAACAAGTGCGGGTATAATTCCCCCGTCTGTCACAACCGAAAAAATATTGCTGTAAGTACCGTCTATTGCAAAGGGTGTATTGTTAATTGTCAGAATGTAAGCCGGTTCAGAAGTAAATTGAATAATATTTGCACCTTTGATGCCTATATATGCTATGAAAATCCCTATACCGCCGCTGATTGCATTTTGCAAGCTTTCGGGAATAGCTTTTATTATGCTTTTACGAATTTTTGTAACCGTAATAAATATATTTAACAATCCGCAAATAAAAACCAATGCCAATGCCTGTTCCCATGTAAATCCAAGGGCAAATACAACTGTATATGTAAAAAAAGCATTAAGACCCATACCCGGTGCCTGTGCATAAGGTACATTAGCGAATACTCCCATTACCAAGGTTCCGATTGCAGCTGCTATAATCGTTGCCAAAAATACAGCCTGTGAAGGCATTCCTGTTGCTGATAGTATTGCAGGATTTACAAATATAATATAAGACATTGCAAAAAAGGTGGTGAATCCTGCCATGATTTCAGTGGATACATTAGTTCCGTTTTCTTTTAGTTTAAAAAATTGTTCCATTATTCCTCCTGTCAATTGATTCAATTTTGGTGTTATGTTCAATATGTCCAATGGCAAATAAAAATATTCTGTTAGCGTAAGCCTGAACATAAAGAAGCAAGAAAATTATCACATTTTGTATTATAATATAATATATACAAATGTACAACAAAAATTTATTATTTAATGTTCGTATATAGTCATACTATATTTGTATTTACAGATAAACAAATTCTTGTTTTAATATGAGATCCTTCACATCAGGGGTAACATTGATTGGAATCTACAAAGAATAAATAAAAAAGAATGACCCAAATTATAGATTTGGGTCATCCGCGCAGTCTCATTCAACAACGGTTTAGCATCCTTCGGACGCAAACATTGGAAATTCGCTGCAAATTAACTACCGCTATTTTTTAGAAAAAACACTCTAAAAATAAGGTCATGGCATCTTTAATTAGTGAATATTTGTGTCCAATATGGTGTTCCGTTTGAGTTTGTAACATATCCAACACCAATTTTTGAGAAGTTGGCTGAAAGGATATTAGCTCTGTGTCCCGATGAATTCATCCAAGCATTTACTACTATCTCAGGAGTTCTTTGTCCTGAGGCTATATTTTCGCCCCATGCTGACCAACTGATTCCAAACTGTCTTAACATATCTCCTGCACTGCCGTAAGTAGGTGATTGATGCGCAAAGTAATTGTTTACTGCCATATCTTTAGATTTAGCCCTTGCAACATTAGAAATTGCTGAATCCATTTTCAATGCAGGCAAGCCTGCTTTTTGTCTTTCTACATTTACAAGTTCTACTACCTTTTGTTCATATGTTAAATTTGACGAAGAAACTGTTGAATTATTTTCTATTGGAGCTGCCGGTTTTTCAACCGGTGTAGCAGGAGCCGGCGTAGTTGGAGCCGGAGTCTGTTCAGCTGATTTTTCAGCAGGTGTTTCTGACTTTTTATCGGTTGCTGCCGGTTTTTCAGCAGATTCGCATTGCTTTAATAGCGTTTTCCAATCAATTGAATTCAAGTCTACTTGTTTTCCGTTAACAGTTACTTTATACTGTTTATTTGTGTTAGTACATTTGCTTTCGTAATTTTTAACCAGATTATTGAAATCATACTTATTTGCAGTTGTACAATTTGTTGTTGCAGCAAATGCTGACGTTGATGATAATGCCATTGCTGCAGTTAATGATAATGCTAAAATTCTCTTTTTCATAATTTACTCCTATTTAGTCTTAGATTTTTGGGGAAGCAGGCAGGGCCTGCTCCTTTGAAACTTTAGAACTTGTTAATGAGTTTTTCGTCATGCAAGAATTATAGCACCATACAGCCGTTAAAAAAACGCACAATAACTTCTTAAATTTCCATATGTGGCAATTATATTACACTATTTTGCAAACAAAAGAAAA
>DAIMMU010000125.1:0-7467 GCA_036720515.1 Sedimentibacter sp. | reverse complement strand
GGAACAGACTCTCATTTTCCTGGAGGATGGTTTACAGAAATATATTCAGAGAGAAGAAAAAGTTCATTATTATTGCCGCAGCCGTATCAATAACTACCGGTATGATGATTATGACAATGTGGATGAATGATATAATGGATGTTATGTTCATAAAGCATTATTCTGAATTTATGAAAATTGAATACAATATATCCTTTGAAGGATTTCAGGATAAAAGAATTTTAAATGAAATAAAAGAAAATATAAGCTATAATAATATGGAGGGAAGAATTGAATTTCCTTTTGAAATAGAAAACGGCAGATATTCTAAAACGGTAAACATAATAGGCCTTGAAGATAAAACGGCGTTTTATGATTTTTATGATATTGAAGGCAACAAGCTCAGAGTTCAAAAAGAAGGAATATTAATTTCCTCAAATTTGGCTGAAGCTCTTAATGCGAATATAGGAGACAGAATACTCTTGAAAAGTTTCTTGCCTGACGGAGAAGAAAAGTATGTAACCGTAACGGGTATATTGAAACAAAGCTTAGGAATCAACGGTTACATGAATATAAATTATTTAAGCAAGGAATTTCTTGATAAGGGAGTTATAAATGGCGTATATATCAATTCAGATGACGATGTCAAGGTTAAATTAGACAATATAAAAAATATTTCTTCAATTCAATCCCAAATAGATATGCAGAATGTATTTGAAGAATTTACAGGACTGATAGTTGTATTCATGGGTGTGATGGTTATTTTTTCGGGAATGCTCGGCTTCGTAATTTTATACAGCATGACTCTCATGAGTATCAATGAAAGAACATTGGAATTTTCATCAATGAGGGTAATGGGATTAACAAAAAAAGAAATATTTAAGATTATCATGAAGGAAAATATGGTAATGTCCGTCTTGGGTATAATAGCAGGAATACCTCTTGGGAAATGGCTCATAGATTATATGGGCATAATGTTCAGCACTGACATTTATACCATGCAAGGGAAGGTGACATTAATGGAAATAATCACAGCAATTATTTTAACTGTTATATTTATAATTTCAGCGCAGCTTATGACCTATGCAAAAATACACAAATTAGACTTCATGCAGGCACTTAAGAATAGAATATCATAAAATCGATTTGGAGGCAAAGATGAAAATAAAGTATAAAAAGAAATATGTAATATTATCGGTGTTTTTAGTAATTGCTTTTGTAATGGCGTTTTCGTTCCTTTCGGGCGGCCAGTCCTATGAAGGCAAGACTTCAAAGGTCGAATTGGGCACAATTAGAAAAACCTTAGATGAAACGGGTACTGTATTTTCTAAAAGAGTCAATACCTTTTATTCGGATATGAGCAGAAGAGTTGAAACTCTTAATGTGTCTGTCGGTGATAAGGTAAAAAATGGAGATGTAATATTAGTTTATGAAAATAATTATGATTTGGAAATAGAAAGGGCAAACAAGCAAATTGAAGCAATTACGGCAACTTATAACGAATCAATCAAGGGAGCCGATTTTCAGGAAATTTCCAATGTAAAGCTCAATATAAGCACAATTGAAACCAATTTGAGCTTTGCAAGAAGCAACCTTGAAAAAATAGAAACTTTATATGAAAATAATGCCATAAGTCAGGTGGAATATGATGAGGCAAAAAATAATGTTGTTGTATTGGAAAATCAGCTGCAGGAAGCAAATAACAATTACAGCCTGCTGATTCAAGGCGTTTCGTCCAATGTAAAAAAACAATATGAAGCTCAAATTGATGAAGTGATGATACAAATTAAAATTTTGGAGAAAAATATAGAGCAATCTTCAATAAAAGCTGAATTCGACGGTATAATAACAGAATTAAATGTTCATCAGGGCAGCATGACACAGACGGGAGTACCGGTTGTTGAAATTCAGGATGACTCTAATCTTGGGATATATGTGGAGGTGCTGGCGGAAGATGCTATGGAGGTTCTAAAGGGAATGACTTTTAATATCATGGAGGATGATGAAGTAAAAACGGGTCTTTCTATAAGCAGAATTTATCCGAAGGCACAGGCAAAAATTTCCGACTTGGGTGTTGAGCAAAAACGTGTTAGAATAGAGGCTGATTTGGACGATACTACATATAAATTAGGCTCGGAAGTTGATGTTGAAATAGTATTGCAGGAAAAAAGCGGTGTATTATTGGTTGATAAGGATGCGGTTTACGAAAAGGAGCATAAAAAATATGTGACAGTTATAAACGGTAAAAATCAATCAGAAACTGAAATTACTGCCGGGCTTGAGGATGATAATAATGTGGAAGTATTGTCGGGACTTAAGGAAAATGATGTTGTTTTAATTGAGTTCTAAACGAAAGATGGTACAAACAATGCAGGGGGACTCACCTTTAAGGAATGTTCCCGAAGCGAAAGGAGAAATTTATGAAACATGATTTGATAATAGTTGGGGCAGGTCCCTCCGGGATATTTACCGCCTTGGAATTAAACAGGAGAAATCCCGATAAAAAAATATTGTTAATTGAACAAGGAAAGGCAATTGAAAAAAGAAATTGCCCAAAGGACAAAACAAAAAAATGTATTAACTGTCAGCCTTATTGTAATATTACAACAGGATTTTCGGGAGCGGGCGCATTTTCTGACGGCAAGCTGTCCTTAAGCCCCGAGGTGGGCGGAGATTTACCCGAATTGATAGGATATGATTTTACCCAGCAGCTTATAGGGTACACCGATGCCATTTATTTGGAATTCGGTGCTGACAGTAAGGTTGAAGGTATAGAGGCAAAGGAAGAAATAAAGGAAGTAAGAAGAAAGGCAATCGAAGCGGGACTAAAGCTTGTGGATTGTCCAATAAGACATTTAGGAACGGAAAAGGCTCAGGAAATATATCAAAAAATTGAAGAATATTTGATTGATAACGGTGTTGAAATTAAGTTTAATACACAAACCACTGATATTATAGTTGATGAGGGTTTAATTAAAGGAGTTGTTATTACCGATTCGTTAAAAAAGAAGGACAGCGAAGAAATTTATGCTGATACTGTTGTTATTTCAGCCGGCAGAAAGGGAGCAGATTGGCTTAAATCACTTTGTGTCAAGCATAATATAGCTCATAGGGCAGGAACCGTTGACATAGGTGTAAGGGTTGAAGTAAGAAATGAAGTAATGGAAAGGGTAAATAATATTTTGTATGAATCAAAATTAATAGGTTATCCCCGTCCTTTTAAAGATAAGGTAAGAACTTTCTGCCAAAACCCGGGGGGCTTTGTCAGCCAAGAAAATTACGACAATAATCTTGCTGTTGTTAACGGACATTCCTACAAAGACAGAAAATCAAACAATACAAATTTAGCAATACTGAGTTCACACAATTTCAGCAATCCTTTTAATGAGCCGATAAAGTACGGTGCCAAGGTTTCAGAACTTCTGAACATGCTTGGAGACGGAAAAATCTTGGTTCAAAGATACGGTGATATAATAGACGGCAAAAGAACATGGCAGCATGAATTATCCAGGTCAAATGTTAAACCGACCTTGCCCGATGCAGTAGCCGGAGACATTACTTCAGCCATGCCATATAGAACAATGACTAATATTTTGAACTTCATAGAGGCATTAAATGTTGTAGTACCGGGGTTTGCAGGAACAGAAACACTTTTGTACGGACCCGAAGTAAAGTTCTACAGCAATAAGGTGGAAATAAGTGAGGATTTTGAAACCAGCATTAAAAATCTATATTGCTTGGGAGATGCAAGCGGATGGACAAGAGGGTTAATGATGGCTTCCCTAATGGGAGTAAGAATGGGACAAATATTAGGAAATGGTACACACCTTTAATGCAGGGTGACTCCTTGTGAGAAGGTATTAAAGGAATGTTTCAAATTGAAAAGGGGACACACCTTAACTAAGAAAAAGTCTTTTGGTTAAACGTTAAGGAATGTCCCAAAATTAGGAATAAATAATAAAATTGCCAATATATTATACTAATGTTGTTTCAACATCAAATTATTACAGGAGGGAAAATAATTTGGAATGGTATAACAAAGGCAAAGGTGAAGTATTAAAGGAACTAAGCACAGATATAAGTGTAGGTTTAAGTGAGAAGGAAGCAGAAAGAAGAATTGAAGAGTACGGCACAAATGAATTGGAGGTTCAGGCAAAAAAGAGCATGTTAGCTAAATTTATAGCTCAGTTTGCAGATTTTCTAATCATTATTTTGCTTATTGCGGCAGGTGTATCGGCATTTGTAGGCGAAAAGGAAGATGCTGTAATTATTTTAGCAATAGTAGTTATTAATGCCGTCCTTGGTATTTACCAGGAGGGAAAGGCTGAAAAATCGGTGGAAGCTTTGCAAAAGCTAAGTGCTCCCAATGCTAAGGTTATAAGGGAAGGTAACTTGCTTATAATGCCTGCAGCTGATATTGTTCCCGGAGATGTGATAGTATTGGAGGCAGGAGATATAATTCCCGCTGATTTAAGACTGTTTGAAAGCTCAAATTTAAAGATTGAAGAAGCATCCCTTACAGGGGAATCAGTTCCTGTAGAAAAGGATTCAAAAGCGAAGATAGTAGGTGCCGTCGGAATCGGGGACAGGCATAATATGGGATTCTCAAGCACAATTGTAACATATGGAAGGGGCAAGGGAGTAGTTACAGCTACAGGCCATAATACCGAAATAGGAAACATAGCCGTAAAGATACAATCCTACGGTGAGGAGGATACTCCGCTTCAGTTAAAATTAAATCAATTAGGGAAGGTTTTAGGAACTCTTACAATTGCTATTTGCATAATAGTTTTTATAGTAGGCATGCTTCAAAAAAGAAATCCTCTCAATATGCTTTTAACTTCCATAAGTCTTGCTGTTGCGGCAATACCCGAAGGGCTGCCCGCAATTGTTACAATTGTTTTGTCCATCGGAATGAACAGAATGGCATGTAAAAATGCCATTGTAAAAAAGCTTTTGGCAGTTGAAACATTGGGTGCAACATCTGTTATTTGTTCGGATAAGACAGGAACATTGACACAAAATGAAATGACGGTTGTAAAAGCATATGTTGATGACAGAGTTTTGGATGTTGAAGGTATCGGATACGACCCAAAAGGAGATGTGAGGCTTAACGGAAGAATAATAGGAATAAACTCACTTCCTAATCTAAGAAATTTAATATCCATAGGTACGCTGTCAAATGATGCAAAACTTGATAAATCAACTGGAGCTTATAAGATAATAGGCGATCCAACAGAGGGAGCAATCATTGCTCTTGCAGGCAAGTTAGGACAAACCTCCGAGCAGCTTAATATGATTTATCCAAGGATTGCGGAACTTCCTTTTGATTCGGGAAGGAAGATGATGACAACATTCCATTCAAATTATATTGAAGGAAAGGTAGTTTCGTTTACAAAGGGAGCTCCTGATATTGTTATAAATAAATGCAATAAAATAGCGTTAAACGGTAAAATTGTTGACTTTAACAATGAATTAAAAGACAAGGTACTGTCTGTAAATACAAAGTTTGCAAGGTCTGCCCTAAGGGTATTGTCTGCCGCCTACAAGGTGTGGGACAGACTGCCGGAGCATCCTTCTTTTGGGCAGGTTGAAAATGACATGATATTTGTGGGTTTGGTAGGAATGATTGACCCTCCGAGACCCGAAGTAAAAGAGTCCATAAATCTTTGCAGGGAAGCAGGAATTGAAACCGTAATGATTACCGGAGATTACAAGGAAACGGCTTATGCCATTGCAAAGGAACTGGGAATGGTTGAACATGAAGGACAGTCCATAATGGGCGAAGAATTAGATAAATATTCAGATGAAAAATTAAGAGAAATTGTAAAGAAAACCAAGGTTTATGCAAGGGTATCCCCGGAGCATAAGGTTAAAATAGTAACCGCATTAAAAGAAAACGGCCATATTACCTCAATGACGGGGGACGGAGTAAATGATGCCCTCGCGCTTAAAAAGTCGGACATAGGCGTTGCCATGGGAATTACCGGTACAGATGTGGCTAAAAATACGGCGGAAGTTATACTTACGGACGATAACTTTGCAACAATAGTAAATGCGGTAGAAGAAGGAAGAATAATATTTTCCAATATTAAAAAATTTGTATTCTTTTTATTAAGCTGCAACATAGGAGAAATTCTTCTTGTATTTGTAAGTATTTTGTTAGGCTGGGAGGTTCCGCTTTTGCCGATACAGCTTTTGTGGCTGAATCTTGTTACGGATAGCTTTCCCGCAATGGCATTGGGTGTTGAAAATGCTGAGCCGGGCATAATGAAACAGCCTCCGCGAAATACGAAGGAAGCAATACTTGATAAGGAAATGCTTGGAGGAATTGTGTTTCAGGCAATTGCCATATCACTTGCATCACTGATGTCATACTATTGGGCAATAAGAATGTATGGCACGGGAAGCGGTTTAATCCATGCCAGGTCGGTGGTGTTTACAACATTGATTTTGGCAGAGCTGTTAAGAGCATTTTCTTCAAGATCGCAGGTTTATACTTTGTTTAAAATAGGGTTTTTCTCAAACATAAGAATGATACAGGCAGTTTTAGCATCCTTTTTGCTGACGGCTGCCGTTTTATACATACCTTCATTAAATGAAGTATTTGATGTAGTGCCCCTTACTCTTAGGGATTGGCAGTTAATTACGGCATTTTCGTTCATACCTTTGCTGGTCGGCGAGTTGTATAAGGACTTATTCAAACAAAAGCTTTCCTAAAAGTTTGGTGAATTCGTGTATTTCGTTTAAATCTATTCCGCTGTAGTTTAGTGAAAACATAAGCTTGTTGCTCTTGTTTTTGATTATATTAATGAGGATGCGTAAATTCTGCGCATCTTTTATTATTTTTTGTTCATCCTTTTCGGTATTAGCCTCACATACAATATGAAGACCGGAATCAGAGCTGATCACTTCAATTTTATCATTAAATTCTTTTTTGAAATTTGCCATCAGCAATGAATTTTTCTTTTTGTAAATTCTTTTTATTTTTCGCAGATGCTTAACCATGTACCCTTCCTTCATAAAATTTGCAAGAACTAATTGGTCAATTTTAGAAGTTGATTGCGTATGACGGTTTTTTATTATATTATATTTGGGTAAAAGTTTTTTGGGTATTACCATGAAACTTATTCGAAGAGACGGTAACAGCATTTTGGAAAAGGAGCCAAGATATACTACACAGTCATTTTTATCAAGTCCCTGGAGACTTGGAATAGGCATACCCCCGTATCTTATTAAGGAATCATAATCATCTTCGATTATGAGACCACTTTTTTTGTAAGCCCAATCCAATAATTCCATTCGCTTATTTACGGGCATTATTGTGCCAAGGGGATATTGGTGAGAGGGACTTATGTATATTACTTCGGCATCGCTTTTTCTAAGCTGTGAAATCGGAAAGCCGCTATCCGTAATTTCAATATGCTTTATATTGAACCTATAGTCCTCGAAAATAAATTCCGCCTTGTTAAAACCGGGCTTTTCAAC
>DAIMMU010000124.1:0-7543 GCA_036720515.1 Sedimentibacter sp. | reverse complement strand
AGCTGCTTTCCATACATTCCTCCTGTATTTTAGTTAATATAATTAAGGCTCTGACGTTTGTGCAGAGCCATTGGAGTTGCTTTATTCATCTCCAAGTTTAACACGTTTAAGAGCTTCCGTCAATTCTCTTATGCTCTTTTTTACAACCTTTAACATGCGCAGAATGTAATCATGCTCCATAACCATTATTTCAGTACTGTTTAAATCTTATTATTCCCCCCTGTAAATTCTGCTTGTCGTTTCATCTGTTTTTTCATATTTTACGTCTGTTTCGCTTAAAAGTCCTTCAATAAATTCATCTCTCAAAAGATAGAAAACTTTTACATCTCCGCCTGAAGCATTCCAGTACCGCTCATGGACACACATGTTTCTTTTCCAAATAATTTCATTATCATTACCGAAAATTACTGAACTCGCATGGTCACAGGGCATTCCATCCAAAAGCGTATCGTTGATTCCATTATAAATCTCTTGGAGCTCAGTATTAATACCGAATGTCGATACTTCAGCTCCCTTACTTTTAAAAATATCTTTTATGGCATCCATGCTTTCATCCTCGGTTTTTAACAGTTCAGTAACCGCATAGGCTAATTTGTTTTCAACCTGTGAAACTCTTTCCTGAAGCCATCCGTGTATATTGCTTACATCAATTACCTCGTCAAGAGGTTTTAATTCCTCGCAACCGAATTTCTCGTATACATTCTCTCTAAAATCAGGATTAATTCCATTGTCAGCAAAATCTAAAATTTCTTCCACAATTTCATTTTGAATTTTTATTTTATTGTATAACCAAAAATGTATTGGTCCTAAAAATGCACTCATATTATTCTCCTTATGTTATCCGCCGATATCCGTTGTTCAAAAAGAGCATGCAGGGCATGCATGCTCTCTCTAATTATTCCGCAGATTTCAAATAATCATTTAACTTCTTAACAAGTTCATCTGCATTGAAACCATGTACCATGGCAGCATCTTCAACTGATTCCATTTGAGATGACGGGCATCCAAGGCAGTGCATTCCCGCCTCCATGAGTATTCCCGCCAAGTTAGGGTCAACTTGTAATACTTCTCCTATATGCATGTCTTTAGTTACTTTTTTCATATAAACCTCCTTTATACATATCATTGCCTATTTTTTTAATTTAAATACATTATGGGGTTGTGGCATCTCACAGTCTCATTCACCAATTCATTTACTCCCTACGTCACATAAATTGGGAATTCGTCGCGAATGACCTACCAGCCATTAGGGTTAGATTATCCTAAAAAGATTTTCAGATCATCTTCTACCGAACCTATTCCCGCTATACCAAAGTTTTTAACCAATACATCTGCAACATTCGGTGAAAGGAACGCCGGTAATGTTGGTCCTAAGTGAATATTTTTAACTCCAAGATATAGAAGCGCTAACAATACTATAACCGCTTTTTGTTCATACCATGCAATGTTGAATGCTAAAGGCAATTCATTTATATCTTCTAATTCAAATACTTCCTTTAGCTTAAGAGCTATAAGAGCCAATGAATATGAGTCGTTGCACTGTCCTGCGTCAAGAACTCTCGGAATTCCTCCGATGTCTCCTAAATTTAGCTTGTTGTATTTATATTTTGCACAGCCTGCTGTTAAAATAACCGTATCCTTCGGCAAAGCTGCCGCAAATTCAGTGTAATAGTTTCTTGATTTAGCTCTTCCGTCGCATCCTGCCATTACAAAGAACTTCTTGATTGCTCCTGATTTAACCGCATCTACAACCTTGTCTGCCAATGCAAATACCTGCTCATGGGCAAATCCGCCAATAATTTCTCCTGTCTCAATTTCGGTCGGTGCAGCGCATTTTTTAGCTAATTCTATAATTTCCGAGAAATCTTTCTCTGAACCTGTAGAGCCTGAAATATGCTTGCATCCCGGATATCCTGCAGAGCCTGTTGTAAACAATCTGTCCTTGTAGCTGTCTTTAGGAGGAACTATACAGTTTGTAGTCATTAAAATCGGACCGTTGAATGATTCAAATTCTTCTTTTTGTTTCCACCAGGCATTTCCGTAGTTACCTACAAGATTTCTATATTTCTTTAAGTGCGGATAGTAGTGAGCAGGTAGCATTTCCGAGTGAGTGTAAATATCTACTCCTGTTCCTTCTGTTTGTTTTAACAGCTGCTCCAAATCTCCTAAATCATGACCGGAAATTAATATGCCCGGGTTCTTGCCAACTCCTATATTAACCTTTGTGATTTCAGGATTTCCGTAGGTGCTTGTATTTGCTTTATCTAACAATGCCATTCCGCTGACACCGGCTTTTCCTGTTTCCAATGTCAATGCAACCAAGTCACTAACCCCTAAGCTGTCATCCAGCAATTTAGCCAATGTACTCTGCATGAACGCATTTGTTTCCTTATCATCAAAGCCTAAAACATTTGCGTGTTTCATATAAGCAGATAAACCCTTTAATCCATAAGTAATAAGCTCTCTTAAGCTTCTTACATCTTCATTTTCAGTGGCTAATACACCTACTGTCTCTGCTTTTTCTTCAAACACTTCTTTTGAGTCTCCGGACCAAAGTGCGGCTTCTGATAAATTTCCTTTATTTGATAATTTATTTAATAAATCATTTTTAACTTTTAATGTCATTTTTATCCTGTCATTAAAAACATCATTATCAAAGTTCGCATTGGTGATTGTAGTAAATAAGTTCAATGTGATTAAATGATCAACGTCTGCTTCAATTTCTTTTCCTTCATTTCTTAATCTTGTAGTAACTTCTGATAATCCTTTGGATGTATAAATCAATAAGTCCTGCAATCTTGATGTTTCTGACTGTTTACCGCAAACTCCCATCTTTGTACAGCCTTTATTTCCCGCTGCTTCCTGACATTGATAACAAAACATTGTGTTTACCATTATTTTACCTCCATAATTTTAGTTGTTAATATATTAAGTTAATAATAAAACAAAAGAAAAATAAAATCCGTAATATATGTTACCAAAATCTCTTTTATTAAATTTTTTTGAAGTTATTTTTATAATATGGGTATAAGTAAAAAAAAATAAAATTGTTGACAAAGATGACTTCAATAACTATAATTAAGAATAAGAACTATTCCTAATTATAGTATTAATATAAATTGTACAGAATTAAATTTATAATGCATCATAATAAATATGATTAAAAAATTTATATAAAACTCGTTATAGATATGAGGAGATAGATATTATGACAAGGATACAAAAAGCAATATTGAATGTAGTAAAATCTTCTAAACAACATCTTTCCGCTACACAGGTATATACAATTCTGCTGAAACAATTTCCATCTGTTTCATTAGGCACTGTGTATCGTAATTTAAACCAATTTGCGGATTCTAAATTAATACGCCGTGTAACAAGATCAAACTCTGCAGATTATTACGAGGGTAATATAAGTCCTCATGACCATTCAATATGTATTTGCTGCGGCGAAATGTCGGATATAAATATACCTGATATGAAGGATTTTATAGAAAACAGGGTGGGTGAAAATATTGTTTCCTTTGATATAGTTGTAAATATAATATGTTCTAAATGCAGAAGCAATACGACATCCGAGGATAAACTATGACACAGCTTAATGCGACAAGAAAAATAGTAAAAAGGGTTGAAATAATATTTGACTTTTCATACCTTTTCACAGTATTGGCAGCTGCAGCAGTTTTGTACAGCACTGCAAAAGCCGGAAGTATAAGATGGCAATTTGCACTTATGTCCTTCATTTTAGGAGCGGGAGATTCTTTTCATCTTATTCCGCGAATTTATTCCATGACAGATAGAAAAAATCGTGATCATACAGCTGCGTTAGGGATAGGAAAATTTATTACTTCAATAACAATGACTATATTTTATGTATTTTTATACGAAATAGGTAAAAATTATTATAATTTTAATTCTGATATATATAATGTAATTGTTTACGGGTCTGCAGTGCTGCGTATACTGCTGTGCATTTTCCCTCAAAACGGATGGTTGGACAAGTACCCATCAACCAAATGGGCTATAATTCGAAATATACCATTTTTAGTTTTAGGAATGAGTGTTATGCTGCTTTATATGGCAGGTGCCTGCAAATATGTGGGCGGTTTATCTTATGTATGGCTTGCAATACTGATTAGTTTTGCCTGCTACGTGCCTGTTGTACTATTTGCCGGAACAAATCCTAAAGTCGGTATGCTTATGCTTCCAAAGAGCTGTGCATATGCTGCCATTGTTCTTATGGGTTTTTCAATTATTTAGGAATGAAGCATTTCTGTCATTTAACAGGAGGCTGTATTCATATATTTTCAAATTGTAACAAAAAATTAAATTCAAAGGAGGTATTTTGATGGACGAAAAAAAGAAATTGACAAATGAAGTGGGTGCGCCGATAGCTGACAATGAAAATGCCATAACCGCCGGTCCCAGAGGTCCAGTGGTTATGCAGGATGTGTGGTTAATGGAAAAAATGGCACATTTCAATAGGGAAGTAATTCCGGAGCGTCGTATGCATGCTAAGGGTTGGGGAGCATATGGAGACTTCACAGTTACCGGTGATATATCAAAGTATACAAAAGCTAAGGTTCTTCAGCCCGGCGCAAAGACAGATCTCTTTGTTCGTTTTTCTACCGTAGCCGGTGAAAGAGGCGCAGCAGATGCAGAACGGGACATAAGAGGAGTTGCCGTAAAATTTTATACTGAAGAAGGCAATTGGGATTTAGTCGGAAACAACACACCTACTTTTTTTATTCGAGATGTACACAATTTTTCGGATCTTAACAGGGCTGTAAAACGTGATCCAAGAACCGGTATGCGCTCAGCACAGAACAACTGGGATTTCTGGACACTTCTTCCGGAAACATTCCATCAAAGAACAATTGTCATGTCAGACAGGGGAATACCCGCATCTTTCCGTAATATGCACTTTTTCGGAGAGCATACTTTCTCATTCTATAATGCTGATAATGAACGTGTTTGGTGCAAGTTCCATTTCCATACACAGCAGGGAATTAAGAATCTGACTAACCAAGAAGCCATGGAAGTTTGCGGACGCGACAGAGAAAGTCATGGAAGAGATCTCTTTGAATCAATAGAGCATGGGAATTATCCAAAATGGACAATGTATGTCCAGGTTATGACAGAAGAACAAGCGAGAAATCATTACGAAAATCCCTTTGATATCACAAAAATTTGGCCTCATAAAGAATTTCCGTTAATAGAAGTAGGGGTTCTTGAACTTAATCGAAATCCCGAGAACTATTTTGCAGAGGTTGAACAGGCTGCGTTTACACCCGCGCATGTTGTTCCGGGGATAGGATTTTCACCTGATAAATTTTTACAGGGAAGACTGTTTTCTTATGGCGATGCTCAAAGATACAGACTTGGTGTTAATCATAATCATATTCCGGTTAATCGTGCTAAGGTTGATGTTTATGAATACCACCGCGACGGTGCGATGAGAGTAGACGGAAACTACGGCAGAATACCTGCATACACTCCAAACAGCGATGGCTATTGGACACCGCAGCCGGACGTTGCTGAACCGCCGTTAGACCTTGAAGGTGCTATGTACAGGTTTGATCCGAAAGACGACCCTACAGATGACAACTTCCGTGCCGGCGGAAATCTTTACAGATTGATGACGGAGGATAAACGTAAGCTTTTGATTGAAAATACGGCTGCAGATATTGCGCCTGTAACAGACAATGTTAAATATCGTCATGCCGTTCATTGTTATTTGGCTGATAAAGAATACGGGGAGCGTATGACAGAAGCCCTAAGTCTTAAGCTTGAAAAGGTTATTGAATTATCAAAACTTGATAACAATGGTCTGATAGAAGCAACATTAAAATAACATGCTATATCATTCTTAAATTATATCATTAATAAGCCGCGGTTACAGCCGCGGTTTATTTATACCTGCAGAAATTAAAAATAAAGCAAATAACATATGCTGTTGCATTCTGAATATTTTTATTTGCAGTTATCATATACCGAGGGTATAATTAAGAATAAGAAATGATATCATAAGTAATATAACACAGGAGGAGTATATGGATTTTAAATTTGAAAAAAACAGAATATATTTAACAAATGAGAAAGGTAAATGTGTTGCCGAGGTGACGTTCCCACAAGTATCCCAAGATGAAGTCAACATAAACCATACTTTCGTAGACAGCTCCCTGAGGGGTCAGGGCATAGCCGACAAATTAGTCAGAGAATTGGCTGTTTATTTAAGAAAGAATAATAAAAAGGCAATTTCAACATGCTCCTATGCCGTAGATTGGTTTGAAAGCCATCCTGAATTTAATGATGTGTGCAAATAAAAAAATTTAAAAAAATAAATAAATCTCTTTACATTTATAAAAATTTATGGTAATGTATTCAAAATGATAAATGCCGTGATGAGGAATAGTAGGTATACAAGTTTTTTACAGAGAGTGCATGCCGGTGTAAATGCATAAAAACCTATATTGAACACACCTTTGAGCAAATGGATGAAGCTTGCAGTAGTCTTATTCGGATATGCCACCGTTACAGGGCAAAAGTATGATAGTACTTAATGAGGCTGATGCTGTGAAGTATCGGCAAAATGAGGTGGAACCACGTGAATTTACTCTCGTCCTCTAGGAAATCCTAGTGACGAGAGTTTTTTTATTACCTAACCCCATATGTTCGAGCGATAGCGAAGAACAGATGGTTGGTAGGTCAAACGCAGCTAATTCCCGTTTTGTGTGAGCGTCAGCGAACAAGCAAAACGATGAACGGAGACTGCGATATTTAAAATTAAGGGAGATAAAAAAAATGAAAAAAAATGTATTTCAAACAATTAAGTTAGCAGTATTATTTATTTTAATGGCTTTAATGATTGCCGGATGTTCCGATGGAGAACAGGCACCGACTGAAACGTTAACCATGGGACTTGATGACACATTTGCACCCATGGGCTTCAGGGATGAAAAAGGAAATTTGATTGGATTTGATGTTGAGCTTGCTGAAGAAGTTGCGAAGAGAATTGGAGTTACGATGAAGTTTCAGCCAATTGACTGGTCGATGAAGGAAACGGAATTGAATGCGGGAAATATTGACTTTATATGGAATGGTTACACAATAACGCCGGCAAGACAGGAAATGGTAGCCTTTTCAAAGCCATATCTTGAAAACAGTCAGATAATCGTAACACTAATTGATTCGGAAATAAACACAAAGGCTGACCTTTCGGGTAAAAATGTTGCTGTTCAGGCAGAATCAAGTGCATTGGATGCAATAAATACAGATCCCGAGGTTGCTGCATCATTTGGAAAGTTAGTTGAATTTTCAACGAATAATGAAGCCTTCAGCGATTTGGAGGCAGGACGCTCCGATGCCTTGGTGGTTGATGAGGTTCTGGCAAGATTTTATATGAAGCAAAACGGTCAGGAAAATTACAAGGTATTGGAAGAAAACTTCGGTGATGAGGAATATGGCGTTGGAGTCAGAAAAAGCGACACCGAATTGCTTGAAAAATTAGACAAAGCATTGGATGAAATGAAAAAAGACGGAA
>DAIMMU010000123.1:0-7598 GCA_036720515.1 Sedimentibacter sp. | reverse complement strand
GTTAGGCGATGGGTTGAGAGATGCATTTGACCCAAAATTAAAGAAGTAGGAGGAAAAAAATGAGCTTATTATCAGTAAAAGATTTATGCACTTCATTTTTCACCTCTTCCGGTGAGGTAAAGGCAGTTAACGGAATATCGTTTGATTTAGAAGAAGGAAAGGTTTTGGGTATTGTTGGGGAATCAGGCTCCGGAAAGAGCGTTACAGCATATTCCATACTTCAAATCCTTACAAATCCCGGAAGAATTGTAGGCGGAAGTGTAAAATTAAAAGGCAAAGAATTAGTTGGCTGCAGTAAAGAGGACATGCAAAAAATCAGGGGAAACCAAATAAGTATTATTTTCCAAGACCCGATGACCAGTTTGAACCCGGTTTTTACAATCGGAAATCAATTGATGGAAGCAATCTTACTGCATACTAATAGAAATAAGGAACAGGCTAAAGAAAGAGCTATAGAAATGCTTAAATTGGTAGGCGTAAATGAACCGGAAAAAAGAATTAGTCAATATCCGCACGAATTTTCCGGAGGTATGAGACAAAGGGTTATGATTGCCATGGCTCTTGCATGTGAACCTGATATTTTGATAGCCGATGAGCCTACAACTGCGTTGGATGTTACTATTCAGGCACAGATACTTGATTTGATGAAGGATTTGCAGAAACAGTTAGGAATGGCAATCATTCTCATTACTCATGATTTAGGTGTTGTTGCCGACATGTGTGATGAAATAGTTGTTATGTACGCTGGTCAAATATCGGAGAGGGGAACTTCTGATGATATTTTCTATAATCCAAAGCATGAATATACAAAAGGGCTTTTAAAATCAATTCCGACCGTCCAAGATGGGAAACAGCGACTCAAACCGATTGCGGGAAACCCGGTGGATTTATTGAATATGCCGGATGGATGTCCTTTTGCACCAAGATGTGACAATGCAATGAAGGTTTGCCTTGTTAAAAATCCTGTTGAGCTAAAAATAGAGGGCAGACACACCTCTAAATGTTGGATGAATGTAAGGGAAGGAATAGAAAAACAGACTCTTACAATAGAACAAGTAGAGGAGATGTATAAAGATGAGCAATAAAAATAATAGCAATCTTCTTGAAGTCAAGAATTTAAAACAGTATTTTGATATTTCAACAGGTATGTTTAAGAGTAAGCCCTTAAAGGCTGTAGATGATATATCGTTTAGTATAAAAAAGGGTGAAACATTAGGCTTGGTCGGCGAATCCGGATGCGGTAAAACAACAGTGGGAAGATCCATACTACAGCTGTATAAACCTACAGCCGGAGAAGTAATTTTTAACGGCGTAAAAATCGAAACCAAAGAATCCATTAAGCATTTGAGAGAAAATGCACAAATGGTTTTCCAGGATCCATATTCTTCATTGAACCCAAGAATGACTGTGGGGGATATTATAGGAGAGCCGTTGGATGTATTGAAGCTATATAAGAACAATAAAGAAAGAGAAAACCGAATCAATGAATTAATGGATATAGTGGGACTTTCAAGCGAGCACGCAACCCGTTATGCTCATGAATTTTCGGGAGGTCAGCGCCAAAGAATTGGTATTGCAAGAGCATTGGCTGTTGAACCTGAATTTATCGTGTGCGACGAGCCTGTATCCGCACTTGATGTTTCCATTCAAGCTCAAATTATTAATAAATTTGAAGATTTGCAAAATCAATTAGGTTTGACTTATTTGTTTATTGCACATGATTTATTGGTTGTAAAGCATATATCAGACAGAATTGCAGTTATGTATTTAGGAAGAATGATGGAATTGGCGGCAGCTGATGAATTATATAATCATCCCCTGCATCCGTATACAATTTCATTGTTGTCGGCAGTGCCCATTCCTGACCCTAACTATGCAAGAAATCATAAGAGAATTTTACTTGAGGGGGATGTGCCAAGCCCGCTTAACATGCCGTCAGGATGTCCTTTCAGAACAAGATGTCAAAGGGCAACCGACGAATGCAAAGAAGTTAGGCCTGAATTAAGGGAAGTGGCACCGGGTCACATGGTTGCATGCATTCATGTTTAAAGGAAGAGGGACACACCTTAAGGAGTGTAAGCTTACGAGGATATACCTTAAGAGAATGTTCCTGTACTGTGATATTAATTTTTAAAATTAATATATATTTATATCAATAGGAGGAAAGTAATGAAAAAAGTCTTATCTTTGATTTTAGTTTTTGCCATGGTGTTCTCTTTAGCAGCATGTGGAAATAATCAGCAACCACCGGCAGAAACACCGAAAACACCAGAAACACCGGAAACACCGGAAGCACCGAAAATTGCTGACAGTATTACAGTTCATGTTGGGGCATATCCGGATACTATCGACCCGGCACTTAACAGTGCGGTTGACGGTGCTACTTATATAATCCATGCATTTTCCGGATTAGTAGGCTATCGTCAAAAAGCGGACGGTACTCTTGAACTTTATGCGGATGCGGCAAAAGAATTACCTGTAGCTGAACCGGCAGAAGACGGGAAAGTTAAATATGTTTATGAACTTAAAGACGGATTAAAATGGAGCGACGGTTCCGATTTAACAGCTCAGGATTTTGTTTACGCATGGAACAGAGCAGCTGATCCTGCTACAACAGCAGATTACGGATACATGTTTGAGGTTGTGGAAGGTTATGCGGCTATGGTTGAAACAGATGCTGAAGGCAATATAGTAAATCCTGATGCAAAGCTAAACGTAACAGCATCTGAAGACGGAAAAACATTAACTGTTGTTCTTCCTGTAGATGTTCCATATTTTAATGAATTAGCAGCATTCCCTGCATATATGCCCGTAAAAGCAGATGTTGCCGAAGGAAATGAAGCATGGGCTACCGTAGCTGAAACTTACATCGGAAACGGACCTTACAAGGTTGTTGAATTTTCACAAAGTCAGTTGATCATGCAGAAAAATGAATATTACCATGATGCGGATTCTATTTTGACAAATGAAATCGTGTTTGCATTTAATGATGATGACAGTTCAACTTTAGCAAACTTCCAGAACGGTTCATATTTGTTTATTGACTCAGTTCCGAATGATGAAATTAAGTCATTGCAAGCAAATTATCCGGATGAATTCTTTATAGAAGGACAGCTTGGAACATACTATGTATCATATAACGTAAACGATAAAGCTTTCTCAGCTTTTGAAGAAGCTGACATAGCAAAAATAAGAAAAGCACTTGGTCTTATGATCGACAGAACTTATATAGTTGAAGAAATCGGTCAGGCAGGCCAGGTAGAGGCACCAGGCTTTGTTCCCATGGGATTGACAGAACCGGATGGCTCTGAGTATATCGAGCATAACGGACCAAAGGGAGACGGAGCAGGTTACTACAGTGTGGACCCCGCAGATTACGAAAAAAATACTCAGGAAGCAATAGCTTTATTAAGAGAAGTTGCTGAATCATCAGGAAAATTCACGGTAGATGAAGCCGGAAAAGTTTCAGCCGAATTCCCGACTCTTGCGTATTTAACAAATGAAGGAACAGGTCATGAAGCAATCGCTATAAATCTTCAGGCTACTTACGCGCAATATGGAATCAACATGACTATTGAAAAACAAGAATGGTCAACATTCCTTAACACTCGTAAGAAAGGAGACTATTCTGTTGCAAGAAACGGTTGGTTAGGAGACTACAATGATCCTATATCATTCCTTGACATGTGGATTACATCAAGCGGTAACAACGATTCTCAGTTTGGTAAGGGAGAACATGCATCCTATGCAGGTTATACCTACAAGGGAGAAGGCGGAAAAACTTGGGCAGAATCATATGATAAGATAATTGCTGAAGTAAAAGCTTCCAAAGATCCTGCAGAAAGATTTGCTTTAATGCATGAAGCAGAAACACTTCTTATGTCAACAGGAGCTATATGCCCGATTTACTATTATACAGATATTTATATGAAGAGTCCTGAACTTGAAGGCGCATTTGCAAGCCCGTTAGGATTTAAATATTTCATGTATTCTACTGTAGCCGAATAGTATAAATAAAAATCAAAAATTACCGGGAGAAATCCCGGTTTTTTATATTAAGTCAGATTATGTATGTTAATTTACAGATCTTTTTTTTTATCTTAATATATGCTATAATCAAGTATAAGTAGAAGCACAGGAGACAATTATGAAATACAAAATGGTTGTATTGGATTTAGATGGTACACTTCTTAATGACGAGAAATTAATAAGTGATAAAAATGCATACATTCTTAATGAACTTCACAAGCAAGGCATACATATCGTTATAGCAACCGGCAGAAATTATTATATGGCGAAAACTCTAACTGAAAGAATTAAATCTGTGGAGCCTGTGATTTTAGCAAACAACGGAGCGGTTGTCAGACGTTATGTAAATGATGAGTTTATCGAAAGCAATTATTTGGATTTTTCGGTATTTGAAAGTATATATGAATTGGGTCTAAAACATAATTTAAACCCTATAATTCATGTCGATGAATACAATGAAGGATATGACCTTATTTACGAATGCGAAAATTACGAAGAGGAATATTTAGGTTATATTAAAAAGGATTATAAAAGAGCAAGGCATAAAGAATTTAAGTCTGATAAAATAAATAATATTTTATCGGTTTGCTATTTTAATGATTATCAAAAATTAATTGAACTTAAAAATGATATTGAAAAAATGCCCGGTGAATTCAATATAATACTAAATCAGAACATAAGCAAATGGTCCCTTTTGGAGCTTCTTAACAAGAAAGGATGCAAATGGTGTGCCTTAAAAAATTATACAAACAGTTTAAACATAAATGAGAGTCAGGTAATTTCAATAGGAGATGACAATAACGACATTGAGCTTATCAAAAATTCAGGTATAGGAATTGCAATGAAGAATGCAACAGATCAGTTGAGGAATGCCGCGGATTGCATTTCCCGATTTAATAACAATGAATCGGGAGTTTATTATGAATTGTCGGAAATATTTGAAATTATATAAAAATATTAAAGCTTTGTACATATTTTCATTCTTCACCAAATATAATGTATTAATATTATGCAATATTGAGGAGGAATTATGAGAATATTAACTGCAATAGCTTCAATTCTTATTATAATAGGAGCTTTGAACTGGGGCTTGTATGGAATATCAAAAATTGATATAGTGGAAAATCTGTTTGGGGGCTGGAAGAATAAATTAGGCAGAATTGTTTACATTTTAATCGGTATAGCCGGACTGTATTCGCTTTTGTATGTAATTTTTGCCTGAGGATACAGGCAGCAAAAAAACATGCCGCGGGCATGTTTTTTGTTTTCTGAGAAATGGGGTTAGGGTTATTTGAAAGGTGCCATTTTTGTCATTTTACTCATAATATGTCGGTGCTGCATATTATTTGTTACTAATTCAGCAGAGCCTAAAGCAATATTTGCCAATCCGAATCCGATTAATCCATTTCTGTAGGACTCCGGCAAATTTGTGTTTCTAAGAGCAACTCCAGTTGCTGTAACAACTGTACCCAATACAGCCGGAACGATACCTTCTTTTATTCGCATATTAAGCCTCCTTTATTTAAATTTGTATTAATATTATTTACAGTTAAGTAAAAAATAATTTTATTAATTAATGGTAAATTTATTGATAAAATCTATTAACTTAATTATAATGTTATAATAGAAAAATTATTTATAAAAGGGAAAAAATGATAAAATTATATAATGAATATTCGGAATATTTAAAATCAAAATACGGCGGGAAAGTATATAAGCTTCCTGTAAATATTCCATGCACCTGTCCGAACAGGGACGGGACATTAGGCTACGGAGGCTGTACATTTTGCGCCGATGTTGGAACCGGCTTTGAAATGCTGGATAATTCATTAAGCGTAAAAGAACAGCTAAAAAGAAATATGGAATATATTTCGCGTAAATATAAGGCTGAAAAATTCATAGCTTATTTTCAGAATTATACAAATACATATATGGACACAGAGAAATTTAAGAATTATATAAATGAAGCAATTGTTGATAATGTTGTGGAAATAGCAATTTCCACCAGACCTGACTGCATATCCGATGAGAAGCTTATATTTCTTAAGGAGATACATAATAAACACAATGTTAACATAACAATTGAATTGGGACTTCAGACAGTTAATTATCACACGTTGATGAGTATTAACAGGGGTCATACCTTGGCAGAATTTATTGATGCAGTTTTGAGGATTAAAAGATATGATTTCGAAATTTGTACACATATTATATTAAACTTACCGGGAGACACCGTTTTAGATACTGTTGAAACAGCAAAAATACTGTCTGTTTTAGGAGTTGATCAAGTTAAAATCCATTCCCTTTATATTATGGACAATACGGAAATGGGAAGACTGTATAAAAATAATGAAATAACGGTAATATCCAAGGATGAATATGTGGAAAGAGTTGTTGTTTTTCTTGAGCATTTAAATAAGGATATTGTTGTGCAAAGATTAACAGGAAGAGCACCAAAGGAAAATTCTCTTTTTGTAAATTGGGGTATGAGCTGGTGGAGATTAAAGGATGAAATTGTTAATAAAATGGAGTCCGAAAGAAGGTATCAAGGCAGTAAAAATAAGTTTATTTAATTTGCAAAATATAAAAATAATTGGTGTAAACATTTACAACATGTGGTACAATGTAAATGTAATTTACTTTTATAAAATATGGATAGGAGTGTGATTATTATGGTTCAATTAGTTTGTGGACATAGCGGTACAGGCAAGACAAGAAGGATGATTGATATGGCAAACAAGGCTATAGAAAACATTCACGGCAAAATGGTTTTTTTAGAAGCAAACAACAGACACATATTTGATTTAGATTACAGAATAAGGTACATAAACACAAAAGAGTTTGGGCTTACTAACGATGAAGAGTTCCAAGGCTTTGTATGCGGGGTAATTGCTACAGATTATGATGTAGAACAGGTTTACATAGACGGTTTATATAAAATAGCTAAATCAGGAAAGGAAAAGTTAGAATCTGTTATAGAAAGATTAGATTATTTATCCAAAACATTTGATGTTAATTTTATTATAAGTGTAAATCATGATATTGAAGATATTCCAGAAGGATTGAGAGATAGAGTTATTGATTAGTCAATATGCCGCCGGTTTTTAACCGGCGACTGTTTTTTTGAATTTTCAATTAACCCCACAATATTTTTTGTTACGTCATAATTAATTTAAACAAAAGGAACTGCCGAATAATCGGTTAGTACCAAATTAGTAGTTAAATTACATTAACCTTCCAACCGTTACTTGGGTGGTTAATTTTATTGGAATTAGATATGATTTTATCAATATAGCGCTAATATATAAATGTACATCAATTATTATGAGAACCCATATTAGAAATAATAATGAAGAATTCTTAATCAAAGCAATTCTATGCTGATTTTATACATTATATTTTAATAAATAGCATCAATTAAGATTTATTAAGCATTTATATCAAAAATTAAGACTAATTTATGAGGTAAAATAAAATGTTAATTGCTATTAAAATATATTTTTCACTCTTTGTAACATTTATTATTACATATTTTTCAATAAAACTCTTAAGATTTAAGAATATAAACA
>DAIMMU010000122.1:0-7607 GCA_036720515.1 Sedimentibacter sp. | reverse complement strand
AGGTACCTCACGTAGATGTGAGTATAACTGCATCCACTCCGTCAGCTTTAAGTTCCTGTGCATATTCGGCAGCAAAAGCTTTAGCGCTCTTTACGGCAGTACCGTTACCTACGGTAGTATAGAAATATCTGTGAAGACTTCCGATTTTTCCTTCCTTTTCAAATTCTCTTAAAATATCAACCGGCAATACTCTGTCCGGATCCAAATTTGCATAAACAGGGTCATATCCGCCATGTGCTGTCTGATATGTTTCTTCGGTTAAATCCATAACGCCGTCTATATCATATTTGCCGTATTTTGATGCACTTGAAGACTCAATATGATCAGGATTTCCTTTTGGTACTATTCCGCCCGAAGTAACCAATGCAATCTTAGCTTTTGTAATATCTTTTACTGCCTTATTTGGTGCTACTCTGTCAAAATCAGGCATTGGGAATTCTGTTTCAAATTCTTTGTCGTTTAATTTTGCTAACAGCATTTTAACGGCTCTTTTTGATCCTCTTTCTTTTTCAAAGAAATTAACTCTTTTGCCGTTAGGCATATAGCCTTCTTCTGAAGATGCGCCGATTTTTTCTCCCTTACCAAGTTTAAGAGCAAGCGGAGCCATTTTCTTAACTGCATCTCTCATACCTGCAGCCGAATTTTTTGTGGATACGATATATATGTTGTTTTTATACATATCGGCACCCGGATTTTCTATATACATTCCCGTTAAAACCGGAATGTTTAATTCATCCTTAACTGCCTGTGCAATAGTGCCGCAAGCAACTCCATATCTTCCTGCATTAAAAGCCGGTCCTGCTATAAATAGATCCGGATTGTATTTCTTAACCATTTCTATTATAATTTTTTTGGCTTCATCCGTATTTTCGTTGAAGTATGAGTCTCCGCATACAATTGTAGCAACAATTTCCGCTTCATCCTTAAATGCTTGCTGGAAAGCCAGACCCGGTCCGACTATTCCTTCTCTTACTTCGGCGGGAATGTGAGCCATTTCTTCTCCACCTACATTGGCAAAGAATTGATTAATATAATGAACAATCTTTAGCATTATTTTCTCCTCCCTTCCTATCTGGCACTAAGTTTATTGAAGCCCATTTCATTAGTAGCACCTGTAATAACCTGAAGCTCTGCAGTAATGCTTCCGTCTTTATGCAAGCTTCCGTCAAATCCGCCGGCAATTACATCCGCAACTTCAACATGCCCTATTATTTTTTCCATAGGAGGCAACTGTATTACTTCGTTTGCATTTCCTCCGGAAACCACTGCATCAGCCTTTACGTCTGCATCTGCCAATGACTGAGAAGTACCGTCTCTTCCGGCATATTCGTCAGTAATAAGCACCGTTTTAATACCCTTAGATTCGATTTTTTTACAGTTCATTATCAAATCCGTATCAGGATTTCCAAATCCTTCTTCTGAAACGATAACACCATCAACTCCTAAATATTCCGCAAGTTTTGCACTCCAGTTAGATGATCTTTCCTTATCGGCAAGATAAACATTTTCGTTAGTGATAATTATTCCCACAAAGTTCAATGTCTTTCCGTGTTCCGCAAACAAATCATGAATAACCGGATTGTTTAAATGGTGATATGTTGTATTCTTGTCACACGCAGACACACAGTTACCACTCACTATAGCACCATCCATAATTTCGGTAGGATAAATCATGGTTGTTAATGACTGCTTTGCATCAATTCCATAAACATAAGTATCATGCATAAGCCCTTGGCTTTGAAGCATCAATACATATGCTACTCTCGGAAGATCCGGATACTTTTTAAGTCCTTCTATCAGTGTTGGTGTTTCAAACACTTCAACTTCATCAGGAGTTAAATTTTTCGCAAGCTCTCCAAGATATAGAGCTACCTTGTATCCTGCAAATCTTAAAGCTTTTTCATGTTCATGTTGCTTTAAGCTGTCGATAGGCTCACAGACTAAAACTAAGTTGTTAAGCATAGAAAATGGTGAATATTGTGCACCATTTCCGGTCATATCAATTATGCCTTCCTGGAAGCCGACTATCTTGCCGGTTGTTACAACAGCAGCACCCTTTAACACGTTTGTTTTTCCTGAACCAACTGTATCTACCTTGTTAACCATTCCCGGGAATATACCGCCGGGTCCTTCAACCTTAACCCTTGGTTCTATAACATCTTTAACAGGCATTATACGAACACTTTCCCCTGGCTTTGCCAGCTCAACATCTGCTGATTTAAAATTTTGATCTTCTAGAATTAATGCTTTTACTTCTTCTTTGTTAACATACAATGTACCATTTTCTACTTTGGATACGTCGGAAAACTGAATATCCTTAATAAAAATATAGCCTAATTCTAATTTCAAAACCTTCACCTCCATCATTTTTTTAGAGAATATTTAACGCGCTTTCCAGCACGGTTAAATCAATTAATTTTAGGTCATCCCTTATTTTATCGGTTATAAACTTCAGCTTATCTTTGCTAAACTTATCATATGTAATTATTGCATTTTCAATCATATAAATTGAATTAATACTTAAATTTTTTTTATTGTCCGTAATGATTATGGATTTATATGGTGTTTCACTTGGTTTTACACTGCTTCCCAAGGGATGGGTTAAAAGCTCATGACCTAAATGGAGCTTGTCTCTTACCGCAATCAAAACATCTTTAAAACTTCCGTCAATATAGATAACATTGAAGCTGTCTTTGTATTTGTCTAATACCCAATCGTTATTTGTTATAATCATTTTTTCACCTTTTATACATAATAAGGGCAGAAAGCAAAATAAAAAATATCTGCCTCCTGCCCTGTTATTAACCTGAGAGATTCCTCAATTAAGAATTGCCCCTTCGGTGCTTGCGCTTTCCAGAGATATGTCAGTCCACGGTCCTTTTGCCTGAGATCGTCATTACAATATGGCTAATATTTATAACTTATTCCTTCGGCGCTGTTAATAACATAACAGTCTCTCCCGCAAACGTCATTCATGTATTCACTTAACCTTAGTATATATAATTTCTTTTAATAAATCAACTGTTATTTTATAATTTTTTTTATTTTTTAAAAGTGCGTTAAAATCTTGATTTTTAAAGGATACTTCTATATTTGATTAGTTTTTATGCTTGCATATATTATTTTTTCTTGTTTTTTTACTCGTATAATTTATTTTTAAACAAATAAAACTCTGGTGACAAGACTCTTGTCATTAGATTATTTCTGCAATTCGTTTGGAGAAATAAAAAATGGACAGCTAAGAACAAGAAGCTCCCACCGTCACAAGTTTTAAATTACTTCAATTATTGATTCGGCAATATTTAATGAATGATCTCCTATTCTCTCCAAATTGCTTATAACGTCTAAAAATACAATTCCCGAATTAGGATCACAAATGTAGTTATTAAGCCTTTCAATATGATTTTTCCTGAGTATTTTGTACATTTTGTCAATTTTCTCTTCATGATCCATCACTATTTTGCAGTCTTCAATGTCAATGGATTTTATGGCATTTAATGCATATTTAAATGCTTCCATGGTCATATCAAACATTTCCTTGATTTCCTGTGTTGCTTCTTCCGAAAAATTAGATTTATTTTCAATTTTATATAAAACTAATTCTCCAATGTTATCTATATGGTCACCCACTCTTTCTATATCGTTTATGGAATTCATCAATACTACCAATTTATCCTTTTCATAGTTGGTTAATGCCACCTTATCCAATTTAACCAAATACTCCAAGGTCGCCTTGTTAATTTCATTTATCTTGCTTTCAATTTCAAATACCTTGTGTGCAGACTCTTCTTTGTTTTCAAACAATGCTTCTTTAGCCGTTTCAAATTGTTTGTAAGCCAAGTTTCCTAAATGCAATACTTCCTTGGCTGTTTGAGTCAATGCTATGGAATGGGTTACCAGGAGTCTTTCGTCTATATATTTTGTAACATGATCAGATTCACTTACATCTTTTCTGATAATAAATTCCGATGCCTTTACAAGCAAGCCGGAAAATGGAAACATTATGATTACATTTAATATATTAAAGAAAATATGTCCTAATGCAATTTGTTTAGGAACATCCACAGGCGCGATTTTGTATACCAAGCTTTGTACCGGACCTCTTAATATTAACATAAATAACAATGTGCCGGTTACATTAAACAATAAATGTATTACTGCTGCTCTTTTTGCAGTTTTATTGGCACCTATGCTTGATAGTAAAGCTGTGACGCAAGTACCGATATTTTGACCGAAAACAATGGGATACGCCTGGTCAAAGGATATTACCCCCGTTGCCGCAACCGCAATCAATAAGCCTGTTGTGGCACTGCTGCTTTGAAGTATGGCTGTCATTACAAAACCAACCAATATGCCTAAATACGGATTGTCAAAATTGGTCATCATATGAGTAAATGAAGAATTTGTCTGCAATGGCTCCATTGCCTCCGTCATTATATCCATACCGATAAACAAAATACCAAATCCGATTATTACTTCACCTATACTTTTTACTTTTCTTTTTTTAGCCGCAAGGAATATTACTACCCCGACACCAACCATAAATGTTGCAATTTTTGTAATATTAAGCGATACTAAAAAGGCTGTTACGGTAGTACCAATATTTGCTCCCATTATTATTCCCACAGCCTGATTTAAATTCATTAATCCTGCATTTACAAAGCCGACAACCATTACCGTTGTGGCAGAACTGCTTTGAATTACTCCGGTTACTAAGGTTCCTACCAAGACACCCATTAATTTATTCTTTGTTAAAGCCGCCAAAATATCTTTCATTTTGCTTCCGGCGGATTTTTGAAGGCCCTCGCCCATGTAGCCCATTCCAAACAGAAATAAACCCAACCCACCGATTAAACTGATAGCAATATCCATAAATCCTCCTATAACATTTGTGGAAATCCCAATTGTCTTAAAGCTTCATAAATCACAATATTCACAGAATTCGCCAAATTTAAAGATCTGGCATGTTCATTGTCAATCATGGGAATTTTAATTCTGTTTTCTCTGTATTCGCTGTGAATATAATCAGGAAGACCGGCTGTTTCTTTTCCGAAAATTATATAACATCCATCGGGGTATGTTACATCTGTGTAAAATCTGCTTTCTTTTGTTGTTGAAATAAATACAGGGTTATTACCTGCTGTTTTTTTGAATTCTTCAAAATTATCATAATATGTTATATTTACCAAACTCCAATAATCAAGTCCCGCTCTTTTTAAATATTTGTCATTTACCGAAAACCCCAAGGGTTTTATTAAATGAAGATTAGAGCCTGTTGCCGCACAGGTTCTTGCGATATTGCCTGTATTTTGCGGTATTTCAGGTTCGAACAATACTATATTTAACGACATTTTTCTCTCTTTTCTCCTATGAAATAAATTCAATTGACATTATAACACTATAATAAAATTTAATAAAGATAAATTTAAGATTGATTTTTTGCTTTTTTACCTTTTTTACGATAATTGCACAATTCATTTACATTGCAGGCATCGCATTTAGGAGACTGTGCTATGCAGGTGGTTCTGCCATGTGTTATTAAAAGATGGTGCATAAGATGCCATTTATATTTGGGAAGCTTTTTCATCATTTCATCGGATACTTTATCTGCAGTATCTCCTTTTGCAAGCCCTATTCTTTTAGTTATTCTGAAAACATGAGTATCTACCGGAAAGGCAGGTATATTAAAAGCTTCAACCAACACCACCGATGCCGTCTTTCTTCCGACACCGGGAAGTGACATGAGATCTTCCATATTTTTAGGTACTTCACAATTATATTTAGCTTTTAAGTCTCTTAACATATTGTATATATTCTTTGCTTTATTCTTATATAAACCTATTTTCTTTATTTTTTGTTCAATTTCACCCTGAGATAATTTAAGAAAGCTGTCCAAATCCGGATATTGCATGTACAATTCCTTTGTAACCATGTTAACGCTTTTGTCTGTTGCCTGTGCGCTGAGCATTGTTGATATTAGCAGCTGAAACGGTGTTTGGTAATCAAGTCCGCATTTTGCTTCAGGATAAGCGGCTTTCAACAACTCGTACACTTTTTCTGTTTTAGTCATCAATTGATCTCCTTATGGCAATTTAGTATTTCAACTCTTTCATCATTGTCTATAAATGAAATTATTTTTGATATGGAAGCATCGCATAGGTTTTTGTTGTTTGAAACAACCGCAACTCCAATCAATGATCTGTTCCATAAATCATTGTATCCCACTTCGGCAACGGAAGCATTGAATTTTGATTTAACTCTCTCTATTATGCTTTTAATTACATGCCTCTTCTCCTTGAGGGAATTTGATTCATATATTAAAATTTCAATTTCACATGAACATACTATCATAATTTTGCCTCCATAAGTTTCAAGTATTCGCTTTTTACAATATCATTCTCATATTTTAAATTATTATATAAAATATCCTTAGCCAAAGATTTGTTTAATTTTAATAAAGACCATGCTGCGTAAAACTTTATCATTTCGGAAGGATTTTGAAGCTCAGCTTTAACTCTTTGAAACATTGAATCAATTTTTAGGTTTCCTATAGAAATCAGAGCATTTCTCTTCCAAATATTCCTGCCCCTCCAGCTTCCCGCCATGTGTCCGTATTTGTTTTTAAATTCCTTATTTGATATAGTAAGCAGTTCCTCCAAATCCACAGCTAAAGCAGAATAATCTTCCCTTGTTTTTTTGTTTAAAACTTCTTTATTTTTAGGACATACAACCTGGCACACATCGCAGCCGTATATTTGTCTCCCCATGTTTTCCCTGTAATCCAAAGGAATATAATCTTTTGTCTGAGTTAAATAAGATACACACTTTTTGGGGTTGATGCCCCCATTTTCAAAAATAGCACTGCCGGGACAGCTTTTTACACATATATTACAATTGGTGCAAATATCTTTTTCAGAAACAGTATCTCCTTCGGTTTCAATATCCGATAAAAGATAACCTAAATTTATAAATGACCCCTTATTTTCATTAATAAGCAGGCTGTTTTTCCCATAGCTTCCTAACCCTGCGCTTTTACATATTTCTTTATCTATGAGAAATGTTGTATCCGCGCAGGCAGTGTATCTGAAATCAACATGAATCATTATTTCCGCCGCTAATTTATTTAATAATAATCCCACCATTTTATGGTAATCTCCTCCGTGAGAAGACACACTTAATAAACCCTTTTCTGAAAAAGAGGGCATTTTATAACCTTCACCATAAGGAACACCAATGGCTATTATACTTCTGCAATCCGGAAAAACATTTTTCGCATTGAGTCTTAATTTTATATTTTGTTCTTCAAATTCACAGCTTTGATTATTTTTCTTCCTGCCAATTAAGAAATCCTCCATATCGGAGTAATTTAATTTGTCGGTTATTCCAACTGTTTCGATTCCTAATTTATATGCAGCTTCCTTTATTAATTGTTTCATGTAATTTTCCTCATGTGAGTCCATGTTAGAAGGCTGACGGTTTTTACTGACCAACATGCCAATCCGTGTCAACAACCCCGTCCCCTTGTCATCTTTGTCATCTATAAAATAATAAATATAATATATCACATATTTTTCATAAAATGAAGCACAAAAAAATGGGACAGTAAG
>DAIMMU010000121.1:0-7634 GCA_036720515.1 Sedimentibacter sp. | reverse complement strand
CTATGGGATATGAAACTTATTATGAAGAATACGGCTACCCGATGAAGGGCAGCAAGCTGCGAAAATTAAAAGATTTTCTCAATGACGAACAATTAACCTATGATGAAGGGATTGAATTTACTGTTAACCTTGTTGATATGCAGGGCAGAATCGCCGCAACCGGCTCATTAGAGAGAAATGTATTAAAATGTATTGCGGTATCAAATTCTTTTCAAGGTGAAGGATTAGCCGCAAAAATAATAACAAGCTTAGTTTCTCAAGCCGTATCAAAGGGAAACAGCCATTTGTTTTTGTTTACAAAGACAGATAATATAAATATTTTCAGTGATTTAGGTTTTTATCTCATTGCGGAAACTTCAGATGCCGCACTTATGGAGAACATTAAAAATGGAATTTCGGAGTATGTTTATACCTTGAAATCCCAAAATACATACAACAATACAGGTGCAATAGTTTTAAATTGTAATCCATTTACGAACGGACATCTGTATTTAATTGAAACAGCCGCAAGACAGTGTGAATTATTGCATTTGTTTGTAGTATCCGAGGACAAAAGTATATTTCCTGCTCATGTGAGATATGAAATGGTTAATAAGGGAGTCAAACATATAAACAATGTAGTCGTACATCCCACATCAGATTATTTAATTTCATCGGCTACATTTCCGACATATTTTATAAAAGATAAATTTAATGCAGGGAGTATAAATTGCCTGTTGGATTTAAAAATATTTTGCGAATATTTTGCTAAAATATTAAATATTAAAAAGCGTTTCGTTGGAACAGAGCCATTTGATAAGGTAACAGCCGAATATAATTCTAAGATGAAAATAGTTTTAAATCAATACGGAATTGAGGTCGTTGAAATCCGGCGTCTCGAAGCAAACAATGCTGCAATCAGCGCATCTTTGGTCAGAAAACTAATGGCTGATGAGAACTATGATGAAATTAAGAACATAGTTCCTAAAGCAACCTATGATTTTTTAGTTTCAGATGAAGGAATAAAAATTAAAGAAAAATTAAGGAGCAAATGATTTGTACGGGGAAGTTACATTAAGTGAAGTTCTTGATGCAAGAGAAAACAGAGTAAAAATACAAAGAGAAATTATAGAAAAATATAAATCAACCCTCATATCTTTAACGCTAAATATTCCGGGAGGGCTGAAGGTATACCCTCTAAGTATAAAAACATATAACGAAGCAATAAGTTTAATAACAAAGCATTTGAAAAGGCATCATATCAACATAATTTATCAAATGGACAAAAAAGAAAAAACAGGATACGAAGGATTTTTTGTTGTTGAAGGAAATCCCCTAAGAATTAAAAAGTTAATGGTTGATATTGAAAACTCTTGTGGATTAGGAAGGATTTTTGATATTGATGTATTAGATAACAGCGGAAATAAGGTTTCAAGAAGTGAATTAAATATTGCCGAAAGAAGCTGTCTAATATGTAATGACAACGGACATGTGTGTTCAAGGAGCAGAAGGCATGAAGCGGAGGAATTGCAAAGGAAGGTCATAGAAATAATGGAGGATTATTTCAATAATCAATTTGCGAAAAAATGTGCCGAATATGCTTGCAGAGCTCTATTGTACGAGGTGTGCATAACCCCTAAGCCGGGGCTGGTAGACAGAAATAATAACGGTTCTCACAAGGATATGGATATGTTCACTTTCATAGACAGCGCATCTGTGCTGACGACGTACTTTGGGGATTTAATATTATCGGGAATTAAATACCATGACGAAAAGCCGGAAATATTATTTGAAAAAATCAGATACCTTGGAATGCTTGCGGAAGATGACATGTTTTTTATTACAAACAATGTCAATACTCATAAAGGTATAATTTTTTCATTGGGAGTAATATGCGCTTCATTAGGATATTTATATAAAAACGAAAAAGATATTAATACTGATAATATTCTAAAAATTTCAAAATTAATGACTTCGGAAATAGATGATGACTTCAAGGAAATTACAAAAGAAAATGCTAAAACCTTTGGTGAAAAACTATATGCATCATGTGGAATAACCGGTATCAGGGGTGAGGCGGCAGGTGGATTTCCTTCGGTAAAAATTCATGGACTTCCCATATTAAAGAAATTAATAAAAAAAGGTTACTCATTAAACGAAGCAGGTGCCTTGACTTTACTTAATTTAATTGCAAATGTAAAAGATACAAATATTATTGCAAGGTCAAGTATTGAATTATTAGAGGGAATACAATTTAGAATTCAAAACTTGATATATAAAAAAGGAATAGAAAACATCAGTAACGACGAAATAATTGATTTGGACAATCAATTTATTAAAATGAACATAAGCCCGGGAGGATGTGCGGATTTATTGGCTATTACATTGATGCTGTATTTTTCAGAAAGCTTAACATAACAAAAGGATCCCGTATGTTTGGGGGATCCTTTTGTTAGTAGACGAAATTATAAAAACAATTTAAAATAGTCAATTGTTTGATGAAATTTAGAAAAATGGATATGATTTAGTTTCTGATATGACTTATAATTTTTTCTTTCATGTGATGTATAAAATCTTCATGTGGTTTTTCAACAAAATACATTGAAAGTCCGCCTAAGCCAACATGAGTTCCTACAGCCACCCCCATTTGCATAATGTATATATCTCCATGAAATTCTGCTTCACGTATAAGCATTGCCTTTAAATTTTCAGCCTTGTTAATATCTGATGTATAACCTATAATCACAAAATTAGTTTCTTCATAATCAGCCCTTTTCTTACACTCTTCAATGTAGTAATTATATACCTGTCTTATTCCCCGCTTTTTTGCTACAACTGCGCCCTTGGTATTTTTCATGGACATAATAGGCTGTATATTTAAAACCTTGCCAATAATGCCACCTGTGTTAGACAGCCTGCCGCTGCGTATTAAATTGTCTAAGTCATCTACAGATAAGAAATGCTTTATTCTGTATTTTATAGATTCACAATATTCAATAAGTTCTTCAAAGGTAAAACCCTTTTGTAAGAGATCGGCACATTTCATTATTAGCCATCCGCTGCCATGGCTCATGGAAACTGAGTCTATCACCTCAAAGCGGATTTTAGAGTCAGGGTTTTTCTCATAATACAATTCCTTTGCCAAAAGAGCTCCCTGATATGATCCGCTTGTACCGCTTGACATACAAATGCAAAGGATTTCCTCATAGCCATTATCTACCGCATCTTGAATGCAAGAAATATATGATTCGGGGTTAGGCATTGATGTAGTCGGATGGTTTTCGAATGTCATCAGATTTCTATAAAATTCATCGTTAGATATATCAATCCTATCTCTGTATTCTATTCCATCTATTGTAACAACAAGCGGTGCCAAGCTAATATTGTAGCGTTCTAATACTTCTTGGGATAAATCACAAGTTGAATCAGCCATTAATTTTATTTTCATATAATCTCCAATCCCTAAATAAATGTAGGCTTTTTTTATTTGTTAGTTTAAAATATAATAGCATTACATTCGACAAAATACAACCTTTTTCGCATGGAAAAAGATGAAATACCTGCTAAGCCAAATTGGGCATACATTCAGTAAAATTATACAAGCTAAAAGGGGTATTCATATAACCGGAGTACATTGTATATAGGGCGAAGGCGGAGAAGGATTATTCCTCTTTGATTGGGGTGCATCAGAAAGCTTTAAATTTTTTCTGGACAAAGCTTTGGGGAGCCGGACATTAAAATGAT
Organism: Sedimentibacter sp.; assembly: GCA_036720515.1. Taxonomy (GTDB): domain Bacteria; phylum Bacillota; class Clostridia; order Tissierellales; family Sedimentibacteraceae; genus Sedimentibacter. The sequence goes on along the minus strand of DAIMMU010000121.1, from coordinate 3,911 downwards.
ATTTTATGATGCAGTTACTGAAAGGTCCGTCCCCGAATTTTCCGAATTTTCCCGAATTTTATTTAATTTTATGAATTCTTTCTTTTTTTAATGGAAACGTATCCGATTGCGGAAATCGTAAGTGCGCTTATTGAATCTACAATCAAATCTTCCATTGTATCCAAAAGAGCCTCTTGCCCTTGTAATACGGTTCCATTGGCAAGAATAAACTTTTGCATATTAGTTTTTAATATGAAGTCCGCCAGAAATTCATATATTTCCCACGCAGCCCCTGACGCAAGTGCGAAACAGAATGCAAAAAATGCTATGAAAAATGGACTTAAGTTAGTATCCAATATTTCGGCATCACTAAAGTATTTAACAAGGAAAAATCCCAAGGCTCCCAGCATAGCGCCGCTAAAAGCATGGAGAACTATATCCCAATGAGGTATGAGGTAATAAAAATCATGTACTTCGCCTAAGTAAATAGCGCAATACAAAAAAATAAAATAAGCTATTTCCATGTTATTTGGTATATCTATTGACCATTTACGTTCTGCCAATGTTGGTATGAACATAACAATGACACCTAAGATACATTGAAGCAATGTAAGGACATAATCACTTTTTACTTTTTCATGGGAACCGATAGGTGATTCAGATGGTGCTTGAGCAATGCGAATAATGGTAAAAATAACTGACATAACAAGTATAACAAAAAGTAAGATACCTATGATTTTTTTCCAATTTCTTTTTTTCCTGAAGCTTTCTTTATTCATGCTAACTCCTTATATTAACACCCTTTAGGTTTTTTGTATGAATTTATTTTTGCATTTTTGACAGGTTACCGAAATCTTGCCCCTTCCTCTTGGCGCTCTAATTTCTTGCTTGCAGTGAGGGCATTTGAAGTATTTATAATATCTTAATGATTTTATAATGTTGTATTTTTCTATAAGCCACGCTTTCGCGGGATTATAAAGCTTAAGAAACTTAAGGTTTTCTGTTTGCCTTGCTGATATATTTCTTGACATTGTTCTGTAAATACATGCAAAAAATATAATATAGGTGAATATGGTTACAATATGCCATTCGAATGCATTAGCTAAAAAAGTAAGTACCATTCCTAAAATCAGCAGCGATAGAGTCAGCTGATCAGAACCATATCTGCCGTTCATAAAATTTCTAAAACCATTCATTTTTTTCTCCTTCTATTCTCATATTTATGTAAACTTCCAAATGTTATGAAGTCTAACTTCACATGTCAACCTCTATTATTTTATTATCCAATTATATATTGAATCTTAAGAAAAAAACAGATTTATTTTTTCACGGGTATTCCGGTACTCCGGGTATGGGTATTAAAACGACATTTTGCAATAAAATGTCACCGGAAGGTCCGTCCCCTGAATTCCATGTTGATTTTAATGTTACATTATGTTAAAATTTTACATAAAGAAAACTAAGACATTAAAACCTATTGGGAGGGCGTAAATTTGAAAAAAGAACATTTGGAGATACTTGGCGGCTTTATAGGAATATTTCAAAAATTAATGACGGCTGATTTTAATATTGCTGTCAGTAATACTGAAAGAATTGTAGCTGCTTTGCCGGGCAAAACTATAGACCTTAATTTACGGAAGGGTGAAATATTAAAGGATGGCTCGGTAGCATTAGAGGCTATTTACGGTAAGAAAACGATTATAAGACAGGTCCCTCGCGAAGTATACGGAGTGCCTTATATGGGACGTGCCATACCGTTGTTTGACGGCAATGAAGTTATTGGCTGCATAATAGTTGCAGAATCATTGGATGCCAAGGAAAAGTTAATAAATATGGCTCAAAACTTATCAACCACAATCGAGCAAATTACTGCAGCTATGGAAGAAAATGCTTCGGGATTGGAAAAGGTAGCAAGCTTAAGTCATCAAATGGAACAAATTTCAGTGGTAAGCTTGGAATCTGTTAATGAAACGGATAAAATAGTTGACACAGTATACAATATAGCACGGCAATCAAAACTTTTGGGATTGAATGCATCAATTGAAGCAGCTCGTGCTGGCAATGCCGGAAAAGGTTTTAACGTTGTAGCCAATGAAATAAGGCAGTTAGCAGAAAACAGTACTGTTTCAACTAAAAGAATTACGGACATTTTAGAAAAATTAAAATCTGAAAATGAAAAAGTAAGCAAGCAGAGCGAGGAATTAGCATCAGTCCTTGATGAAATAGCAGCTGCGACAGAAGAAGTCAGTGCTGCGATACAATCTTTATCGGGCATGTCGGGAGACTTGGTAAATATGGCTGAAAATTTAATATAATACTAATAAGGAGTACGGCTAAAGGAACAAAAAAAATAATTATTGTAATTTGCTAAAGGTCATTGTATAATAGTTATAATTATGAAAAGAGGAGGACATCATGAATAATACAGTTGGAACTGAAAAATTTATTTTGAATAAGCAATCTAAATTCAGCAGTTCTGTGTCAAAAAACGGCATTTTTACGAATGATGGGAGAAGTGTGTCCATTTTTAGTATAATGCAGATAAATTGTATAAATCCATGATTAGTCCATAAGTAAACAGATTTCATTTAATGTGAGATTTTATTGCATTGCTTTTATAATATGTGACTCGGGATTTATTCTGAGTCTTTTTATATTTCGTTAAAAATCGGATACCTTTCTTCATAGCCTTTTAAAGATAAAAAAAGGCTTTTTTATTTGTAAAAATTAAAATTACTTGGAGGAATTATCTTGAATACAAAATTAAAACGAAATATATCAATAAGTTATGTATATAACTTTTTCCTGCAATTAAACATTACTTCGGCTATATGGGTTCTATATTTAGCTTTTAGAGGAATGTCGTTAATTGAGATAGGAATTTTGGAATCAATTTATCATATTACCGGATTACTCTTTGAGTTGCCTACCGGTGCTCTTGCGGATTTGTACGGGAGAAAGTTTTGCGTTGTACTCGGAAGAATAGTGGATTTAATATCCTGCATTCTGATGATAACGTCAAAAAGCTTTTTAGGATTTGCAATTTCTTTTATATTTAGCAGTGCTTCAATGAATTTAAATTCGGGAGCGGCAGAGGCGCTAATTTTTGACAGCTTAAAAGAGTTGGGTGAAGAGGATAATTATAAAAAAATATGGGGACAGTTAGCATTTGTAATGTCCATCGCACAAGGCACGGCAGTTTTATTGGGGGGGATATTAGCCGACAATAACTTCTTATATGCGTATATGCTCGGAGCTGTTATACAAATAATAGCCTTATTAATATCCTTTAATTTCAATGAGCCGCCCGTTGCTCAAGAATCTAATAATGGTAGGGTGCATGATAAACAAGAAAATGCCATAATAAAACAGGTCGTAACAAGCGTTAATGTGCTTAAAGGCAGAAAAGCAATTCTTTACACAATTATGTTTTCTGCCTTAGTAGGAAGTCTTCAAACCACAGTGTTTTTTTACAGTCAGCAGTATTTTTTTGATATGGGCTATACAACGACTGTGATTGCAATTATTTGTGCACTTGGAAGTTTAATTGAGGCAATAAGTTCGAAATATGCATATTGGTTTGAAAGCAAATTAAAGCTGAAAGGAACATTAATAGCTATATCATCGTTAAATATAACGGCTCTGACGGGATTGGCGTTTTTAAGCAAGCTTTCGGTATTTTTCTATATTTTGACTGCGGTTACGGGTGGCTTGGCTTTCACCATATTCAGTGATTATATAAATTCAGGCATACCATCGGAATACAGAGCAACAATATTGTCATTTGACAGTCTGTGCTTCAGTTTATTCATGATATTCATATTTCCATTTGTTGGTTTTATAGCTCAACATGTTGGCTTTTCCATAACATTTGGTGTGACGGCAATAGCTTACATCCCGGTAATGGTTTTTTTAATGAAAAAGTTAACAAA
>DAIMMU010000120.1:0-7643 GCA_036720515.1 Sedimentibacter sp. | reverse complement strand
TCATGCAACCACCTCCGGTTTATACATTATTTAATAAATACGATGCTATGTTCTTATCAATGACTGACAGAACGCTCACCACCTTTCTTCCAAGGCATTTTCCTAACATTTCTTTTTCACCAAATTCAATATATTGGCAATTATATTTATCGCAAATAAATTTAATATTTTTTTTTGTTTTATCTGAAGCATCAGATGCAATTATTATTAAAAAACTTTTCTTCTTCTCAATATCTATCTCGGTGGCATCGAAACCAATGGAAATATTTCCTCCCTTTTTTGCAATACCTAACATTGAGTATATTTTATGCATTTTTTTCAATCTCTTTTTTTATAGCTTCATATATTTCTTCCGGTATTTCTGTTTCCAATGATTTTGATAGCCTCTTTGATTTAATTGCTTTATTAAAGCATTCTATATTTTTGCATATATATGTACCTCTGCCGTTAAGTTTTCCAGTCCGGTCGAAAAAAATTTCATTTTCATTTGTTTTCACTATTCTGCACAATTCCTTCTTTGGAAAACTCTCCATGCATCCGATACATTTTCTCATTGGTACTTTACGAACTTTCATACTTCCTCCTCAGAGCGCTCCACCTGTTGAGATTCACTAATTATGTCGATTTTCCAGCCTGTAAGTTTTGCGGCAAGTCTTACATTTTGTCCTTCCTTTCCTATAGCTAAGGAAAGTTGGTTGTCAGGAACGACAGCCACTGCTGTTTTTTCCTTTTCATTAGCTGTAACCTTAACTATTTTTGCAGGCCCTAAGCTGTTTGCAATAAATTTTTCGGGATTTTTCTCATAAATTATAATATCAATTTTTTCCTGATTTATTTCATCGATTATATTTTTAACCCTGTTACCTTTATTTCCTACACATGAGCCTATAGGCTCCACATTGGGATCATGGGAAAAAACAGCGATTTTTGTTCTTGAGCCTGCTTCCCTTGCTATAGAATACATTTCAATTATTCCGTCATGAATTTCAGGCACCTCTAACTCGAACAATCTTTTAACAAGATTGGGATGGCTTCTTGACAACATTATACTTGCGCCTTTTCCTGTGTTTTTTACTTCCACAATAACGGTCTTTATTCTGTCTCCCGGGTTATATGCCTCTCCGGGTATTTGTTCGTTTATAGAAAGTATACCCTCTATTTTACCTAAATCAACATATATATTCCCTTTATTTTCTCTTTGTACCACACCTGTTAAAATGTCTGATTCCCTTCCGTAGAATTCACTGAAAATAGATTCTCTTTCAGCCTCGCGGATTTTCTGGAGAATTACCTGTCTTGCCGTTTGTGCCGCAATACGGCCGAAATCCTTCTTGGGTCTTATTTCAATTTTAACTATATCTCCCAATTCAAACTTTGAATCAATTGTTTTTGCTTCTTCCAATGAAATTTCCAAATTATTGTTTTCAACGCTCTCTACAACTGTTTTGTCCTGATAAAGCTTGTATTCACCATTTTCCTTATCTATATCTATACTGAAGTTCGTAGCTTTGCTGAAATTTTTCTTATATCCTGTTTCCAATGCAGACCTTATAGCTTCTAATACTACGTCTTGGCGAATACCCTTCTCTTTTTCAAGCTCGCTTAACGCATTTAAAATTTCCTTGTTCATTTTAAACGACCTCCATTAAAAATCCTCAATCACTCTATTAATTTTTGATAAATCCTTAAGTTCAATTGTGAGAATATCATTTCCTGATTTAATTACAATATTATGCTCGTTCTTTTCGGTCAATATGCCTTTTACAGACTTTTTTCCGTCAATAGGCTTATAGAATTTTGCCTCAACAACACTTCCGATATTTTTTAAATAATCCGTTTCTTTTTTAAAAGGTCTTTCAACTCCCGGAGATGATACTTCCAAAAAGTATTGTTCCTCTATAAAATCTGCCTCATCTAACTTTTTATTAAGTAGTCTGCTTATATCCGCAGTATCGTCAACGGTTATTCCCCCCGGCTTATCTATGTAAATTTTCAAATACTTAAACGGGCCTTCTTTTACGTACTCAATGTCAATGAGCTCTATATCCGAATCTTTTATTATTTCCTCCGTAAGCTTTTTTACGGAAGATTCAATACCCTTTTTATTCATATACTCTCCTTTTTTTATTTTATAATGTCATTTTATTTTGTTGCTCTTAATGCGGTACAGATTGCATGCATTACATGCATTTCATGCGGTTATCTTACTAACCAAGTCTACAATCAGAAAGAGTGGGACACCCCACTCTTCCGTCAAAATCATCTTTTTTACAGTATAACACAACTAATATTATAAATCAAACATTTTTTTGGAAATAACATTTGCATTTAAACCATTTTAGTATATATCAAAATGATGTAAAATATTAAAAAACTCCATTAAGGAGTGTTTTTGCATAAATTGCGGAATCTTTCAAATGAAGATTTATAAATCTTTTGCGCTGAATGTATCACCGTCTTTTATATTTCCTGAAACAAAACCTTTATTGAACCATTCCGATCTTTGTTCAGATGTGCCGTGTGTGAATTTATCCGGTACCACATATCCCCAGGCTTCGCTTTGAATACGGTCATCTCCGACGGCGCTTGCGGCATTAAGTGCTTCCTGAATATCTCCTTTTTCAAGAAGATTAGCCCGCTCTACATAATGAGCCCACACACCCGCAAGATAATCTGCCTGAAGTTCCAGTCTCACCATATATTGATTAAATTCCTTCTCGCTTAGTTTTCCTCTTAAATCCATAACCTGCTTTGTGATTCCAAGTTGATTCTGCACGTGGTGACCTACTTCGTGTGCAATAACATACGCAAATGCAAAATCACCGGGAGCTTTGAAGTTTTGTTTTAATTCTTTATAAAAACTTAAATCAATATATACGCTGGTATCTCCGGGACAATAAAAGGGCCCAGTGGTAGAAGTTGCCGCGCCGCATGCGGATTGAACACTGTCGTTGTACAATACCAATGTAGGATACTCGTATCTCAATCCTTCCTTTTCAAACAAATCCGCCCATACGGTTTCTGTTTCGGCAAGAACAACTGATGAAAATTCAGCCAATTCATTTTCTTCCTCAGATTCAACATATTGTGATGGAGCAGGATTGATATATGATGAATTATTGATTAAAGCGGTAGGATCTCCGCCTAATAACGCTATCACCAAAAATAATATTATTGTTCCTATTCCCCCGCCTACCATACCCTTCGACGGGCTCATTCCTCTTCTGTCCTGTACGTTGGAGCTTCCTGTTCTTCCTTTCCATTTCATGCGCGTTTCCCCCAAATATTAATATAATAATAAATTACCATCTTTAAGTAAATGTGTCAATGAAATAAAAAAACAAATAAATCCCTTCGGAACAATTTGTTCGGAAGAGATTTATTTAATCATTATTTATTACTCCTTTTATTTTTCAAATAACTATCATATTAGCTTTTCTAAGGTTATTTTATTGTTATCTCCCAAATATATCATATAATAAATGCTGGGATGTTAATACCTTTGTGATTTTAATTTTCACCTACTTTTACTTTCAGAAATTCTGTCCACTCATCTCTTAATTCATTTTCACTGATATTAAGAACCTTTTTCAAATCACCACTTTCCTTAAGAAGCTCAACAAGCTTTTCCCTTCCGTAGGTTTCAATGATAAATTCAACTAAGCTGTGTCCGTATGTGTAAACGTGGTGACTACTTCCATAATTTAACTCATATAAATTAGGCAGACCTATCTGCAACAGATTTTTGTAATGGGACTTTTCGCTTATTCCCTGCCCTGCAAGATACATTGCCGTTCCTTCCCATAGCCACCTTACAGGTACCCCTTCACCTACCAAAGCATATGTCACGATATGAGAAAACTCATGCAATACAAGTGGTCCCGCATCAGTAGGGCTTCCGTCTTTATTTTTCAAGGTGAAGTAAATGGTATTATTGTCTACTGCTATACCCTGAAAAGTTTCCATTACATCGTCGTCAAAGTTTGCATCCCTTAGTGTTACCTGTCTTAATGGCTCATATTTATCATACATATATACATTCACACTTGGCATATTTTTTTCTTTTACATCCAAAAACTTCAATATTCTGTCATATTCCTTTTCCAATAATTCAATATAGTTTGTAGCAAATTCATCATTAGACTCATTATTTGAGCTGTAATAAAGCTCAAAATGTTTACCTACGGTATATCTATCAAACTTGTATCCCCCACTGTCCTCATAATATCCGTTATTATCTATTTCTTCCTTTGCCTGCTTAAAATTTAATGTACAATCCCTTATTATAAGATTTCCCATTACATCACATTCCAAATTTTCAACAATTTTATTATTAAAACGATAGACTTTGCGATAATGATTTAAGGGAATTGCAGGCAGTTCATCAACCAATATTTTTTCTGCATGCATCAGGTAATTATCTCTATCTATGCCCTCTGTTTTCAATGAATTTGCTATTTTCTCCTCAAAATCATGGTTATGCCATGGATTGCCGCCACCTCCTGAATTTGCCGTGAAATTGGCAAGGTAGGTCATCGGGTCATAATAATCGGCTGTCCACGAGCTTAAAAGCATCTCATAATCACCTTCATCGCCCTTTCTTATCAGCTCTTCAAAGGAAACCACATTAAGCTTTATTTTTATTCCCAAATTATTTTCAATAATGCTTTCTAAAAATTTCCCCTCATTTTCTTGGCTGACTGTTAACTCAATCTCAGGAAAATCATCCTTATATTCTGTCTTGCTTATTAATTCCTTTGCCTTCTGCAGATTTACCATATCTATGTAATTAGTTCCTACTCTTTTATCCCCAACAATACCGTCATGTAACCTCATATCCGGAGGTATGAAACCGGCTGCCTTGATACTTCCGTGATACAAATGCTCACATAGATATTCCCTGTCAATCGCACAAGAAATCGCCCTCCTCACATTAATATCATTTAGAGGCTCTTTTTCCGTGTTAAGCCATATCCAAGAGGTCCCGACATAATCTGTAAACAGTATATCATTGCCTTCCATGTCCTTATTTGCGTAAATCCTCATAACATGAGCAGGTTTATTGTTGAATGCATCGTTTATAAGGCACTTTACATATGGTATTTTAATATTATTCTTGTCGTGATAATTATTATTTTTTGACAAAAGTATATATGCACCGGGAGTATATGAATAAATGCTGTAAGGTCCGTTTGATATGCAAGTGTCCGGATTTGTTTCCCACCCTTTCCCATTGCTTTCCACAACATCCTGTCTTACAGGAAAAAGCATTGCCAATATTTCAGGAAAATACGGCACCGGCTCGTTGAGTTCTATTTTTAAAACCTTTTCATCAACTGAATTTACTGCTATATCATCCTTGCTACCTGTACCGTTTATATATTCTCCTGCTCCCTTTACATATAGTTCGAATATTTTGGACAGACTACTTTCTCTTTGCTCACATACCCGTTTAAATGAATATTCAAAATCATTGGCAGTCAAATCCCTGCCATCAGACCATTTTGCATCCTCCTTGATTTTAAATGTATATACTGTATTTTCCATTCCTTCGTCATTGGAGGACACCGTAAAACTCTCGGCTGCACCTAACTCATAGCCGTCTTCTCTAAATACGGTCAATCCTTCAAAAATTTGTCGATTAATATCATATACAACACTGCTGGCACTTAAATGAGGGTCCCAAAAAGTAATATCCTCTGATGATAATTTCCATACTAAAGTGTTATCAGTACCGGGAATTTCTTCATTAAAAGAAGATGCCTTCACATTGCAGCCGGATACAACCATACTCATTATCAAAGAGTAAATTGTAATAAAAATAATCAATTGTTTTTTTATCATATTTGTCTCCCGATTATTATAACTTTAATATTAAGTCGAGTTGCTATATTCAAAAGTTTACATGTCAGTTGATTATTTGATGTTGATTTTAATCCCACAGTTGAGACAGTGATTTATATAAAATTTATCTTAATAAAACTTAATCACAACAATTTACGCCGCATATGTTGGATATTTTTATATCCATTGAAAATTTTGTTAGATTATCCATTTCTTCATATATTTCAGCAATTAATCTTAGAACTTTGCTTTTTTCTCCCCTGACAAATGTGGAAAGTACACCAACTTCATTTTCAAGACCGGAATTATCGATGATTTCAAGAACCTTATTCACATCATCTATATAATCATCGCTTATTATGGGAGTAAAAGCAATCTGGCAGGAAGCTATTTTTTCCATAGCGCACATATAAAACCTCCGTTGGTTGTTTTTGATAAGTTGTTTTCCGTTTCATAATTAAAATAATCCTCATTGTCAAGAGGAGAAACAAACAGGCACTCTCCCCAATCTGCAAGCTTTTCGCTGTTCCAGCTTTTAATTTCTTCAAGAGTTATGAATTTTGCGTGCTTAAATACAGTGTTACGAAAATTTTCTGAATGGTACAGCCGGCTCCAGCTGCTGTTTCCCGCAATAGTACCGATTAAAACCTGTCCATCCTTTTTAGTAACTCTCAGCAATTCCTGCAATGCCTTAGGAGGATCATCAACAAATTCAAATGCACTCATTGAAAGAACAACGTCAAATGTGTCATCTTCAAATGATAAACTTTTTAAATCCATATTGAAAAATTCAATTTCATGATTTAGTTTTGAAGCTTTCTTTCTTGCTATTTTTAGCATTTCATCTGAAATATCCGCACCTGTTACATGGCAGCCCTTTTCCGCAAGCTTTATGCTGAAATTACCTGTTCCGCATCCCATGTCTAAAATCTTCATTCCCTTCTTAACCTTTAACAATTCAAACGCCAAATCCGTTTCAACCATGTCCACAAAACTTCCTTTTTTATCGGTGTACCATGCATCATAATCTGATGCGGAATTATCAAAAATAGCCATCTTATTACCCCCTGAATTATTCTTTAGCTTTTTAACTTTTCCAAAATATTTTTCTTGTATTTCATAAAGCTTTCGCTTACTACAAAATCTTCGTTTCTTGGCTTTATCTCTTTTATTGCTATTTCTGCCGTTATTTTACCAGGTTTGCCTGCCATAATATATATTCTGTCCGACAGTAAAATCGCTTCGTCTATATCATGGGTTATGAGAAATGTTGACAGTTTTATTTGTTCCATCACTCCTAAATACCACTGATGCATGCTGCTTTTAGTTATGCTGTCCAAAGCGCTGAAAGGCTCGTCTAACAGAGCTACCTGATTGGAAAACAGGTAAGTCCGGAGCAAAGCCGCTCTTTGCCTCATTCCTCCGGACAATTGATTGGGATATTTGGCTTGAGTTCCTTCCAGCCCGAATTCCTCAAAATATCCGGAAGTCATCTCTCTCGCCTTTGATTTCCTCTCTCCCCTTATGACTAAGGGGAGAGATACATTATCAATTATTGTCTTGTATGGCAAAAGCAAATCTTTCTGCAGCATGTAGCTTACATTTCCCGTTGTTCCGGTTATATCTTTTCCATCAAGCTCTATCGTACCTGTGTCGGGTTTTATTAAACCTGATATTGTATTAAACAACGTGGTTTTCCCCACACCGCTCACTCCCAAAATGCTGACTATCTCATCTCTATTCAATTCTATTGAAATATCTTCAATTATTTTACAGCCTTCATAGCTGACGGTTATATT
>DAIMMU010000119.1:0-7657 GCA_036720515.1 Sedimentibacter sp. | reverse complement strand
TTATTCAAAATATATCCCCCCAAAAAATATTTGATTTGCAGGTGTCCCCATCAAGCTCGGGGACATTCCTTTTTCCCGCAAAGACTATACTAATTGGGAACATTCCTTCTACCCGCAAAGACTGACCCCATAGCAAAGGTGTGTCCCTATCCCTAAGAATTTCCTTGATATATCTCATAAACATCCTTCGTATAATTTCCGTCATCGCCATAAATATAAAGAGGGGGATCAAATTTCAATTCTGGGTTCCCATTTTTAGATGCACGAATTAAAATCATATTTGGTTTCGCTGCCGCTTTAGGATGAACAAAACGTATTTGCTTCGGCTCTAAACGATACTTTCTCAGAAGACACATTATATCCGCCAATCTGTCAGGTCGGTGAACCATATAGAATCTGCCGTATTGTTTCAACAATTGTGAAGCAGTTGATATGACATCCTCTAATGTTGATTTGATTTCATGCCTTGAAATTGCTTTTTTATCCTCGGGATTGATTATTCCGCTGTTATAAAGCTTATATGGGGGGTTTGAAATTACGGCATCAAAAGAATTGGCTTTTAGATAATCCAATGCATTTTTTAAGTCAATATTCAGTATCTCTATTTTTTCCTGCAGGTCATTTAGTTTTACGCTTCTCTCTGCCATTTCCGCAACTTCCGGCTGAATTTCCAGCCCGTATACCTTAGAATAATTTCTTTTACCGCTTAGCAGTATCGGTATTATTCCTGTACCTGTACCTAAATCGACAACCGTGGAATTATTTTTTATATCGCAGTAATTTGTCAAAAGCACAGCATCCATCCCAAAACAAAACCATTTTTTATTTTGAATGATTTTTAATCCCCTGCACTGCAAATCCTCTATTTTTTCATTTTCATTTAATGCAACTTCCATATAAAAATACCTTTCTGTTATAAAAATGCGCTTTTTATAAGCTTTTTAGTGTATTTTTCCTTTGGGTTCAAAAGAACATTTTTAGCTTCTCCGCTTTCAACAATTGTTCCGTTGCTCATGACCAAAATTGTATCAGACATATAATTTACTACCCCAATATTATGAGATATAAATATATATGAAATATTTAATTCCCTCTGAAGTTCTCTGAGTAAATTAAGTATCTGTGCCTGAATTGAAACATCTAAGGCGGAAACAGGCTCATCACATATTATTAATTTTGGATTAACAATTAATGCCCTTGCTATTGCTGCCCTCTGACACTGCCCTCCGCTTATCTCGGCAGGATATTTATTTTTTACGCTTAAATCAAGCCCCACTCTCAAAAGCATTTTGTCTATTATTTTTTCTGCTTCATTTTTATTCTTTGCAATATTAATTGTTAATAAGGGCATGGATAATATATCAAAAATTTTATAGTTAGGATCCATTGAGCCTTTGGAGTCCTGAAAAATAAACTGAACGCTTTTCCTATAGTTACGGTATTCTTTCTCCGATAAACTCTTAATATTTTTACCGTAATAAAAAACATTCCCATAGGTAGGCTCTTGAAGTCCTCCCACAATTTCACCGATTGTAGATTTTCCGCTTCCGGACTCACCCACAATTCCCATGGTTTTACCTTCTTCTATATCAAAGCTTGCACCCTTTACGGCAACATACTTCTCTTTAATCTTACCTGTAAAAATATGTTTCTTTGTCACATACTCTTTTCTTATATTTACAGCAGAAATTACAATTTTATTTGCCATATTGCCCTCTATTCTAAATTACATCTGTAATAATGATCTTGCATGTCATCCATATGCTCTGCAACATATTCCTTGCATATATCCATTGCCTTCGGACATCTCTTAATGAAAAGACAGCCGTCAGCATCTCTTCCTTTTTCCTGCACAAAGCCCGGTATCTCGGCTAATGGTTCACTCTTTTTGATTTTCAGGGAAGGGATAATTTCAATTAAAAGCTGTGTGTAAGGATGTTTAGGATTGTTGAAAACCGTCTTAGAATAACCTGATTCCACAATCTGACCTGCATACATTACCGCAAGGCTGTGACTGTAATGCTTTATTAACCCTAAGTCATGAGATATTAAAAGTATTGATATTTTCAGTTCTTTATTTATTGCTCCGAACAATTCCATAACCTGTCTTTGTACAGTGCTGTCCAAAGCAGTTGTAGGTTCATCTGCAATTATAAGCTTGGGATCATTCATCAATGCCATGGCAATATTGCACCTTTGCCGCATTCCTCCGCTTAATTGCCATGGATAATAATTAAGAACCGTTTTAGGATTTTCAAACCCAACCTTTTTTAGCAAGACTTCTGCTTTTTCCATAGCTTCCTTCCTGCTTTTATTCATATGATAAATATATCCGTCACCTATTTGATTTTTTATTTTAATCATTGGATGCAGGTAGAACACTGTATTTTGAGGAATATATCCGATATTTTTACCTATGTGTTCTCTTTTTTCATCCGATGATGCAATAAGCATATTTTTTCCTGCCGTTATTATTTTGTCGGCAGTATAATTTAATCCCTCCGGGAGTAAATCAATAATAGCTTTGGCAGTTAATGTTTTACCGGAGCCTGATTCTCCCACCAAGCCGTAAATTTCTCCCTGTTCTATAACAATGGAAGTTTTATTGACTAATGTATTGTCACCGTCTTTTATATGAAGGTTATTAAGCACGACAGTATCACTCATTATGGCTCCTCCTGTTAATAAGAATATCATTAAGTCCGTCTCCTATAAGATTGAATCCAAGTACAGTGATTATTATTGCAATTCCGGGTGCAACCGCCAAATAAGGATAAACTAAAAAAAACTGTCTTGATTCGCTGAGCATCAAGCCCCAGCTGGCAAAAGGAGGCTGAATTCCAAGCCCCAAGAACGAAAGAGACGTTTCAATCATAACTGCAGAGCCAATGGCCGAGCTGAACTGTGTTATTAATCTTGGAAGCATCGCAGGAATATAATGTCTAAAGAATATTTGACTTTTAGTGCTTCCATAGCTTTTAGCGGCTTTAATGAACAGAAGATTTTCAGTATCTAAAATCATTGAATATACAAGTCTTGAAAATACAGGCACCATAAATATGCTTATGGCTATGATGGAACCCTGAATTCCTCTTTCGACAACGGTCACTAACATCATTGCAAGAAGAATCCCCGGAAACGCCATTAGTCCGTCCATAATACGCATGATTATTGTGTTGGCAAAGCGCTTAGCCATGGCAGCAACAGCTCCCAATACAATTCCAAGCACAGTTCCCAATGTAACGGAGCCTATTCCGACCAACAGAACGTTCCTGGAGCCATACATTATGCGGCTTAAAATATCCCTGCCGAAATTATCCGTTCCTAAAATGTGTTCAGACTGTAAATCAGGTTTTAAAAATTTATTTGGTATATTCATTTCATTTGGGTTATACGGCATAAAAACAAATGACATCACCCAAACAGTTATAATAATCAACACTAATACAATTCCTATAATCAAGCTTAAATTCTTTCTCATTATTCCCCCTGATGAAAGGACTTAATCCTCGGATTTAAAAACATTACCAAAATATCAACGATTAATGTAATAATTATTACCGTTGACGTAATGAACATTACAAGTCCCTGCAAAAGTACGATATCTCTGTGTTCAACGGCCGTAAGAACCAATCTTCCAAGTCCCGGCAGAGCAAATATTGTTTCAACCACAACCGTTCCCCCCGCAAGCTTGGCAAACTGCATCCCTATTATAGTCAAGGGAGCTGTCAGTGCGCCTCTCAACGCATACTTTATATATATTTTGCCGGCACCGAGCCCTTTTACTTTTGCCATATCCATATAATCCTGTTTCAGTGAATCAAGCATAGAGCTTCTTATAATTCTTAAAAGTGTTCCGACTTCTCCGATTGCCAATACAACAGAGGGCAAAAAAATACTATTTATAAATTTGATAAAGTTTTGATTAATCGGAACAAAGCCGGAAACAGGAAACAGTTTAAGCTTTACTCCAAAATACACAATAAAAACCATCCCTATCCAGAAGGAAGGGATGGCTGCTCCAAGCTGCATGATACTTCTTGAAAAATAATCTATTATGCTGTTTTTCTTGATTGCTGAAATCATTCCAAAAAAGAATGCAATAAAAACTGCTATTGCCATAGCAAAAACCGATATAGAAATAGTTACAGGCAGGCTTCTTGCTATCAAAGTCTTGACGGATTCTCCGTAAACATAGGATTTTCCCATGTTTAGCTTAAACAGATCCAAAAGCCAGCTTAAATATTGCTGATACAGGGGTCTGTCAAGCCCCATGGCAACATGCAGGTCTTCAATCATTTCGGGAGTTGCATCGGTTCCCAATATAAGCTCTGCAGGGTTGCCCGGTATTATCATTAATACAAAAAACGTAATAATTGACACCACAAACAAAACAACTATTGCACTCTTAAATCTATTTAAAACGTAACTTAACATATGTCACCTCAAATAAGGAAAGTCAGCTGTTTATTCAGTAAAATACACATCCTTAAAATCATAAAAATCTATTGGGAATATTTTCATCCCTTCAACATTTTTTTGCAATGCAAGCATTGTATGAGGAGTTTGCAGATAAATAGCAGGAAGCTTATTTGCTAAAATAACCTGTATTTCTTTGTAAATTTCTTTTCTTTTATTTTCATCTAATTCCTTAAGAGCATTCTCTAAGAGTTCATCCACCTCGCCGGTAGTTAAGCTGATATAATCATTGCTGTCCGATTTATATCTTGATAAAAACGCATAGGAATCAAGTCTTCCCGTATGTCCCACAACGGTTGAATCAAAATTCTTTGCCCCATATACTTCACTTAACCAGGTTCCCCATTCAATCAGCTGAATATTCACATTAATACCTATTTTCCCCAGCTGGTCTGCAATTACCTGTCCTGCATCAACATGCAGCTGATAATTCTTAGGAAGTGACATATTGATTGAAAATCCGTTTTCATACCCTGCTTCCTTCAAAAGTTCCTTTGCCTTTTCAGGATTGTACTCTATAATATTATTGGCATCATAATAATCCGGCGATGTAGGAGGCAAGTGGGAGCCTATTTTAGCACCGTATCCAAACACTGATGCTTCAATAACCTCATCCTTATTAATCGCCATTGCCATTGCCTGTCTTACTTTCTCGTTGGAAAGAAATTCATTTTTTGTGTTTAAGGACATAATTTGCACAGCATTCATAGGCTCTGAAATTATTCTGTAATTTTCATTTCCTTCAACCATTGTAACCTGATCACCTGTTAGCGGAATAATATCAAGGTCACCAACCTGGAAGCCTGCCATCATGCTTGTGGCATCAGGTATTAAAACCAGCTTAACCGTTTGAAGCTTTACTTCGCTTCCGTAATAATTATCATTTCTTTGTAAAATCAAATGTTGCTGAGGAACCCATTCCTTCAAGGTAAAAGCACCGGTTCCCACAGGCTTCGTCTTTAAGTTTGCAGCCTCTTCTTCAGGCACTATGGCTGCCCACGGATAAACAAAGCTTTTTAAAAGCTCCACATCCAATGATGCAGTTGTAAATTTTATATTGTAATCATCTAAAACTTCAATTTTAACAATATTCTCATAATCTCTCGCCCTTGGGCTTTCAGCGTCCTTCAATCTGTTAAAAGAATACTCCACGTCCTTTGCCGTCATCTGTCTTCCGTTATGAAAATAAACATCATCCCTTAATGCGAATGTAATTTCCATTCCGTCATCAGAAATAACCCAATCCTTTGCAAGTCTGGGCTCAGTTGTCCATTGCGGCGTTACACCGACCAATGTGTCATAAATATTGTTTGTTACAGAAAATGTGGAGGCTGCAGCAGTTCTGTGAGGGTCAAGACCTTCCGGCTCCGTAGTGTAGCCCATGGTTAGATCGGTCTTAACATCTGTTGCATCAGGTTTGTCTTGATTTGTGCATGCTGAAATCAGCAATACGACTAAAAGCATTACAATAATTTTCTTTAGATTTTTCATTTCTTTCTTCCTTTCAGTTAATAAAATTTCGTTAAAATATCTTTTACTGAAAATTCAAATAATAATATTCCCATTTTTCAATCTTTACAATCAAATCTTTCGTATCTGTAATAAATCTTGAAAATCATATTATTATCTGCGGGACATTCCTTTACAAAGGTACTTCTTCAATACAGGAATATTCCTGTAAAAGTACGTCTTCTTTAAGTCCAAAATGTTATTTGGAAAAGCGTGTCCCTCTTCCTTTTTCATGTTTAACATATTTTAATTGAAATGTCAATAGAGTTATTTGTTTTTTATCCCGATGAGCATAAAAAAATATTTGCTGCAGCAAGATAAAGCTGCGGCAAAATATCCGTTTTATTTAATATAACGAATTACCTTTGATATTTACTTTATATACAATGATCAGCCAATATTGTTTACTAATTTCACCGTTGAAAAATAACTCAAATAATGATATTATTAAACAAATAGAAATTGAGGTGAAATATGTACGAAGTACGCAAACAAAAACAAAAAGAACTGCGGGAAAAGAACTGGTTTTATTATGCAATATTGGCAGCCGGTATTTTTTTATTTTCAGAGGGTTGTGTGGCACAAAGCACCGGGTATGCTGTTTCAGCAATATTAATAGGAATAATTCTTCATTCTGTCAGTGTCGGAATCCTATTTGAAAAAAATTTCAAAATTAAACCTTTTAGAGCTGTCAACATTGCCATGGTGATTTTACTTGTTGTAATTGCATTAACATGCTACTTTGCAGATTTAAAATTTACACTTGTATTAATTCTTGATTTAGCTTCAATTGTGCTTTATACAGCTGTTTCACTTATATATTTAAAATTAAAAAACAGACAGGAGTAAAAAATGCTTAAAAGATTTATGTCATATTACAAACCGGTAAAAAAGATATTTATTACCGATATGATTTGCGCCTTTATAGTGGCTGTATGTGATTTATTTTATCCCATGATAACAAGAAATATCATTAATATATATGTTCCTGACCAAGAGTTTCAGCTTATGATTACATGGCTGATCGTTTTAGGCATTATATACATTTTTAAGGTAGGACTTAATTATTACATCACCTATTACGGTCATATTATGGGTGTAACTATGCAGGCAAACATGAGAAAGGATATATTTGAACACCTACAGGACCTGCCATTTGTATTTTTCGACGAAAACAAAACCGGAAGCCTTTCATCAAGAATTATAAATGATTTAATGGATATTTCGGAGCTTGCTCATCACGGACCGGAAGATTTGTTTATATCCTTAGTAATGCTTGTAGGATCCTTTATACTGTTGAGTACGATAAACTTGCCGTTAGCTCTCATTGTATTTTCAATAATTCCATTATTATTATTTGTCGCAATGAAGCTCAGAGTCAGAATGGAAGAAACATTTTTGGAAACGAGAGTTACAATAGGCGAGGTTAATGCAACTATTGAAAACAGCATATCAGGTATTAGAGTTTCTAAAGCATTCAACAACAGAGAAAATGAAATTGAGAAGTTCAATAAAAACAACAGCAAATTTCAGACAGCAAGAGAAAAAGCATATAAAGTAATGGCAGAATTTCATGTTGGCTCATCATTTATTATTGACTTTTTAAATATTGTCGTTTTAAGTGCCGGCGGCATATTCTTTTTTAAGGGCTGGATTAATTTCGGTGACT
>DAIMMU010000118.1:0-7712 GCA_036720515.1 Sedimentibacter sp. | reverse complement strand
TTAACATTAATGATTGCATTTGCAATGTTAATGGCGGTTGTCATAAATGGACAAAAAAAATAATTACCCTGTCAACAGCAGAGTAATTATTATACATTAACAATCTTGTCAGCCATGCTGACTGCCTATTCATTTCTTACAAATATTATAACCAATATATTCAATAAAATCAATACTATTTTTTAATATTTTCTAACAATAGCCTTTACAACACCCAATATGTAAGGCTCTTTTATTAAAATCGGATCCATAGAGCTGTTCTGAGGCTGCAATCGAATATGATCTTTTTCTTTATAAAATGTTTTAACGGTTGCTTCATCACCAATCAATGCAACAACAATATCTCCGTTTTTGGCTGTGTGCTGTGAATTGACAATAACATAATCGCCATCCAAAATTCCTGCTTCAATCATACTCTCACCTTTTACCTTAAGTACATATGATTCCTTATTTCCGACAAAATCTATTGAAATTGGCAGAGTATCATCAATATTTTCAACAGCCAAAATAGGGGAGCCCGCTGTTACGGTTCCTATAATCGGCAAATTTATAATTTCTTTTTTTGGCATGTCGCTGCATATATCATCTATATCTATTAATTCCAAAGCTCTTCTTTTATTAGTCCCTTTTTTTATGTATCCTTTATCTTCTAATGTATTCAAGTGTGCATGTACGGAAGAAGTAGAGCTTAAACCTACAGCTTTGCAGATTTCACGAATAGATGGGGGATAACCTCTTAATGTTAATTCATCCTTTATATATTGCAATATTTTAACTTGCTTATCGCTTAAGCCTTCATAACTCATATTTCCACCTCTTTTGTTTTTCTATATTTTAGCATAGTTTAACAAATAAATCAAACATTTGTTTGAAAAAATGTAAAAAATATGTTGACATCGAACTATTGTTCTGCTAAAATTAAATTAGAAAATATGTTCGAGGTGGACTATGATAATATTAAATAGATACAGGGTAACCAATATAAATAAATTTAAAAGATTCATGTTCCTTACTATTTTATTAATCAGTATGATTTCTTTTACTTCAATTTTAACAATAAATGCATATTCAAAGGACATACCCCAGTTCGATTATGTAAGCGTTCAGCAGGGTGACACCCTTTGGTCAATAGCAACCGATTATGCTGAGAATAAAGATATAAGAGAAGTTGTGTACCAAATATCAAAATTAAACAATATACATAATAACCCCATACACCCCGGAGATATAATAAAGATACCATTAAATTAAGTCCCCTAATATTACAGGCATGATTGCTTTTATAGCCATGCCTGTTTTTTTCACTAATCAGTTATTTCATTTAGAGGATTTTGTTTTACAGCATCCCGGAGCAAGTCCTTGTTAATATGCGTGTAAATTTGTGTTGTTGAAATGCTTTCATGTCCTAAAATTTCCTGAAGTGCACGAATATCCACATGCCCATATTGGTACATGAGTGTGGCTGCTGTATGACGGAGCTTGTGTGGGGAGTATCCTTTACCGGATAAACCTGCTTCTGTCAAGTATTTGTCTAACATATGCTGAATTCCTTTTTGCGAAAACCGTGTCTTTCTGTTGCTTATAAAAAGAGCCTTTTCATGTCCAGGTTTAGGATCTTGCCTTACTTCCAAATAATCTTCTATAGCTTTGACGCAAACATCGTTTAAATATATAGTACGCTCTTTATTTCCTTTGCCGATAACAGTTAATGTATCTCCTTTTATTTTGTCAATATTAATGCTTATAAGCTCCGATAAACGAAGACCGCAATTTAAGAACAGCATGATTATTGCATAATCACGTTTTTCGTTTGAGCCGGAAATTGAAGACAATAAATCTTTTGATTCATCCAAGGTAAGGGCAACCGGCAGTCGACTGTTATTCTTTGGCGTTTCTAAGTCAAGAGCTGGATTTTCGGGAATAATTTTAACTATGGAATATAAATATTTAAAGTAAGAGCGAAGTGCCGCCATTTTTCTTGCCTTTGTTCGATTGGAATTTTTTCTTTCCCTGTCGGTATAAGCAATAAAAGAATGAAGGTCCATAATTTTAACTTTTTTTATAACATCCAATGTAACAGGGGAGATGTCGATTTTATCAAAATTTTCTATATCCTTGCTTAATTTAAATCTGATGACAAGAAATCGATAAAATGTTCGCAGATCAAGAAAATATTCGCTGACAGTCTTATCGGCTCTGCCTTTAATTGCAATTGAATATTCCAAGAAATCACTCAGTGGGGAAGGGCACAGGTCATTATAATTTATGTACAATATTTTCACCTCTTTGTTGAATTATTATAAAAGCGATCATCATGAAAGAATGCGGAATAATCTAATAAAAACATTTTTATTTCATACTATACTGACGACACAAAAATGTCGCAAAATTATTTATGATTAAATTATATAGATAATTTAATTAAAAGACAAGCTTATTTTATAAAATCATATATTCAAATCAAATATTTGCCGTGATATAATAACCAGCATACTGTGGCGGAATCCCCGTCATCATGAACCGTAAGTTGAGAAACAGATTTTGATTATTAGTTTATGATACTTAATTTCCTATAGTAAATTAAAATTTTCTTACTGTAGACGAATTTAATCTTTTTATAAACGAAATTAAATTGAAATCATAAATAAATCAATACTGCGCAGGTAAACAGTCAATGAAGAAAATATCTTTCGTTTAAACGCGTTTTAAAGCCTCGCTTTTTTGACGGTATTTTAGAATTGCAGCAGGTGACCTGATTATAGGTTTTTTTGATTAAGATAACCGGTATAGTCAGCATTTAAGAAAGTAAAGCTATATAGTAAAATAAGATTATATTTTTACTTGCATTTCAGAATGTCAAGAATGGCGGTTATAGATGATATAAAATAATTATATAAATTATATCAAAACAAGAAAAGATTAGAAAGCAGTATAAAATTGTTAAGGAAAATGTTACATGAATTATAAATATATTAAAGGAAATTATAAAAGAAAAATTATCTGAATTATTAAAAATCATAAGAAACGTTGAAATTACAAAAAGAAGAGGTATTCCGAAAAACTCACATTTCTTGAATTAAATGTCGCAAAATTAGCATTTTGCGACATTTGATAAAAATATAAATATTTAAATTATTTAACAATCCCCCTTCTCTTTCAACGTAATTTATTTAAGATAGAGCACCACTGTCCCATGAATTGCACAGCTTCATCACCAATTTGTTCACTTTTTGGACATTAAAAAGAAGTAAACAATTACTGTTTACTTCCATATTTTTCGAACTTATTACTTTGCATATTCTGTTGCTCTTATTTCCCTTATTACGTTGACTTTAATCTGTCCGGGGTATTCCATTTCTTCTTCAATCTTTTTAACTATATCTTTTGCTATTAAAATTATGCTTGAATCGCTTGTAACTTCCGGTTTAACCATTATTCTTACTTCTCTTCCGGCTTGTATTGCAAAAGACTTTTCCACCCCTTCAAATGAATTTGAAATTTCCTCTAATTTTTCAAGTCTCTTAATATATGTCTCAAGGGTTTCTCTTCTTGCTCCCGGTCTTGCAGCCGATATGGCATCTGCAGCCTGGACTAAAACAGCTTCTACGGTTTGCGGTTCAATATCTCCGTGATGGGCTGCTATTGCATGTATTACGGCCTTGCTTTCCTTGTATTTTTTAGCTAAGTCTTCACCAATTGTAACATGAGGACCTTCTACTTCATGATCCACTGCTTTTCCGATATCATGCAATAAACCGGCACGCTTTGCTATTTTAACATCAGCACCTAATTCGGCGGCCATGATTCCTGCCAAGTATGATACTTCAATTGAGTGTTTCAATACATTTTGACCGTAACTTGTTCGGAACTTCAATCTTCCCAATAATTTAATAAGTTCAGGGTGAAGACCGTGAATTCCGGTATCAAGAGTTGCCTGTTCACCTTCATCCTTAATTATTTGTTCTACTTCTTTTTTAGCCTTTTCAACCATCTCTTCAATTCTTGCGGGATGTATTCTTCCATCAGCAATTAATTTTTCAAGTGCTAATCTGGCTACTTCTCTTCTAATAGGGTCAAATCCGGAAATAACTACCGCTTCCGGTGTATCATCTATTATAATATCTATACCTGTAAGCTGCTCCAAGGCTCTTATATTTCTACCTTCCCTGCCTATTATCCTGCCCTTCATTTCATCGTTTGGCAGGTCAACTACAGATACAGTTGTTTCTGCTACATGGTCTGCAGAACATTTTTGAATTGCATATGTAATAATTTCACGTGCTTTTCTTTCCGCAGTTTCTTTTGATTCCCTTTCAATTTCTTTAACAGCAATTGCTGCTTCTTGTTCGGCTTCCCTTTTTATGTTATCAATTAACATATTTTTTGCATCTTCTGTTGAAAGCCCTGAAATTCTTTCAAGTTCCTCAACTTGTTTTTGATGAATTGCTTCTAATTTGCTTTGTTTTGTTTCAACTTCTTTTAATTTCTTTTGGAGCGTTTCTTCTTTCTTTTCTACTACCATGCCCTTAGAGTCAAGCATTTCTTCTTTTTTTATTAATCTTTTTTCAGATCTTAGAATTTCGTTTCTTCTTTCTTTGTTTTCTCTTTCATATTCATTTCTTAATCTGTGAGCTTCGTCTTTTGCTTCAACAAGTATTTCTTTTTTTCTTGTTTCAGATTTTTGTGTTGCTTCTTCAACTATCCTTTTAGCTTCTAATTCAGCACTACCTATTTTGCTTTCAGATATATTTTTACGAATGAAAAATCCTATAATTATACCTATTATTGCGCAGATAATACCTACTATTACCTCAATTACATCGAACAATCCAGCACCTCCCATATTAAATTTTCAAGCTGCGAAATATATACATTTTTTTAAATCAAAATAAAAAATGTGTATCTTCTAAAACATATTTATATTATTATAGTTATATTAATAAGTTTTCTATAAAACTTGAATATAATTTATTTTATAATTATTTATAACTAATGTCAAGATATAATGTCTAAATTTGCATATTTTACATAATATAAAGAATAATTGCGACCTAATGTTTACATAATTAAGTTTATGTAAACTACTTTTATGAGAAAAAAGGCACCATAGAGTACCTTTTATATAAAATCTGTAGTATCGGGAATATTCCTCTTACACGCAGAGATTTTCCGTATACTGAGACATGTCCCACTTCCGCTTAATCATCCGGCGATATATCTTTATCGTCCGAGGTTAATTTAAAATCTCCTATTTCAAACTTTTTTAACACCTTATTTTCTATTTCAGTCATAAGCTCCGGATTTGACAGAAGATATTCTTTTGAGTTTTCCCTGCCTTGTCCTATTCTTGTACTTTCGTAAGAATACCATGAACCGGATTTATTTACCACTCCCGCTTCCACTGCCATATCAAGTATACATCCTTCCTTTGATATGCCCTTGCCGTATATGATATCGAATTCAGCCTGTTTAAAAGGAGGTGCGACTTTATTTTTAACAATTTTTACCCTTGTTCTGTTGCCGTAAACATCATCACCCTTTTTCAAGGTTTCTACTCTTCTTACATCCATTCTCATTGAAGCATAAAATTTAAGAGCTCTGCCTCCCGTTGTGGTCTCCGGACTACCAAACATAACACCTATTTTTTCACGCAATTGGTTGATGAATATAGCCACTGTGTTTGATTTGCTGATAGCACCGGCAAGCTTTCTGAGAGCCTGAGACATTAATCTTGCCTGCAGCCCCATGTGTGAATCTCCCATTTCCCCGTCTATTTCAGCCTTTGGTACCAATGCGGCTACAGAGTCTACAACAATTATATCTATAGCTCCGCTCCGAACTAAAGCTTCGGCTATTTCAAGGGCTTGTTCTCCGGTATCCGGCTGCGAAATAATTAAATCTTCAACCTTTACACCAAGATTTTTGGCATATGCGGGGTCAAGAGCATGCTCAGCATCTATGAATGCGGCTATGCCTCCTTTTTTTTGTGATTCCGCTACTATATGTAATGCAACGGTTGTTTTACCGGATGATTCAGGTCCGTATATTTCAATGATTCTTCCTTTAGGTACTCCGCCGATTCCCGTTGCAATATCAAGTGTCAACGCACCGGTTGGTATAGCTTCTATATTTAATTTGGCATTTTCTCCAAGCCTCATTATAGAGCCTTTACCGAATTGTTTTTCAATTTGAGCAATGGCCAGCTCAAGGGCCTTATCCTTTTCCATATCCGACTCCTTCTCAGAACATTTGTTCACTCGTAATTATACATAAACTAATATGTATTGTCAATAATTTAATTTTTTATAACGCCCATATTTTCATAAATATATACGGCTCCCGAAGTAACAGTCAATAATACTGTTATTGCAATTAAAGGAGTTATAAGAGGATTTGTAAAACCAAAATAACCTGTGTAGTTAATTAAGACAGTAATAATTAATACCATCTGAAACACCGTTTTTATTTTCCCCCATGCATTGGCAGCAATGGTAACACCTTTTGAAGCAGCCAATGTTCTGAATCCCGAAACTAAAAATTCTCTTGATATAATCAACACAACAACCCATGAACTTAAATATCCTATTTCGACGAATGCTATGAAAGCTGAAGCTGTTAAAAGCTTATCAGCAAGAGGATCCATGAATTTGCCGAAATCAGTTATTAAGTTATCTCTCCTTGCAATGTGTCCGTCAATAGCATCAGTTACAGCCGCGCCCGCAAAAATTAACAGAGGCATAAATTTGAAAATCCCTTTGCTTATATATAAGAATATTAAAAATACAGGTATTGCAAATACTCTTATAACTGTAAGCTTATTTGGTAAATTTAAATTCTTAAACCAATTCATCAACCTCATCTCCCATCAAATCATATTCTAATACATCGCTTATTTTAACCCTATAAAAATCGCCCAAGCTTAACTCCTTATCAGATGTAACATAAACACAGCCGTCAATTTCAACTGAATCCATGTAGGTTCTCCCTACATAAATATTTTCAACATCCTTCTCCTCAATTAAAACGTCGTAGGTCATTCCTATTTTCAACAAATTATTTTCATAAGATATACCTTGCTGAATTTCCATTAACTCATTAAATCTTTCCTGCTTCACTTCTTCGTCTATTTGTCCGGGCAGCTTATATGCCGGCGTATGCTCTTCCCTTGAATATTTGAAAATTCCGACTCTGTCAAGCTTATATTCCATGAGGAAATTCTTTAGCTCTTCATGTTCTTCCTTTGTTTCGCCGGGAAAGCCGGTTATCAAAGATGTACGGATTATTGCTCCGTCAACTTCTTCTCTGATTTTGTCAATAAGGTCAAGAATTTGTTTTCTGCTGGTGTTTCTGTTCATTCTTTTTAATATTCTGTCATTGATATGCTGCATCGGAATATCAAAATATTTAGTTAACTTTTCATTATTCTTAAATTCATTTATAAGCTCATCATAAATGTCTTCGGGATACAAATAATGAATTCTTATCCACTTAACACCTTCTATTTCCGAAACCCTTCTAATAACCTCATGAAGCTTTCTTTCACCGTAAATATCAAGTCCGTACTTGCTTGTATCCTGCGCAATAATTATTATTTCTTTAGCTCCTTTAAGCGCAAGTATTTTTGCTTCCTCCACAATACTTTCTATTTTACGGCTTTTATAGGGACCTCTGAGCTGAGGTATTACGCAATAGGTGCAGTGGTTGCTGCATCC
>DAIMMU010000003.1:0-40795 GCA_036720515.1 Sedimentibacter sp. | reverse complement strand
TCTTGTCCCTTCACCTGCTGCCAAAATAATTGACATATTCATAATAAATCTCCTCTTAAACTGTAATACTGGATTATTATATATCATATTATATAGTAAGTCAAAAAAGTTTTTTGTACTTATTTGGCATAAACAGGGTCTGAAGAATATTCACGTCACATAATTTCGATTAGTTCATAAGGGCATATCGCAGGGGAATTCATCAATTTATTTGCTCCTTGCGTCGCATAAATTGAGAATTCTGTGCGTTTGACCTACCAACCATTTTTCAGAAAATCATATTAGGGGACATTCCTCTCTCCAAAGGCTAACCCGATAGTAGAGGTGTGTCCCCATACCTCTTAAAATGGGGTTAGGGCATAATAAAAGGGTCTTTGAAAGACCCAAGTACTGTTGATTAATAATAATCAGCTTTGGCGCTACAGAATGGCGGCTTCTTCCACGTTCTCGCTTTCTTCTGAGCGCTTTTCTTCATATGCCTTAAATACAGCCTCTGCAACAAGATTTCTTGTTTCAGAATTGATTGGATGAGCTATATCCTTAAACTCACCATCAGGCATTTTTCTGCTGGGCATTGCAATAAACAAACCTTCCTGACCTTCTATTATCTTAATATCATGTACTACGAAACAATCATCGAAGGTTACGGAAACGATTGCCTTCATCTTGCCCTCAGAATTAATTTTTCTAACTCTTACATCTGATATTTTCATGTTGTCACCACCTTCCCCCAAAAGATTATGTCCATTTTTATCATTATACTATATTTACCCAAAGAATGCAAAAAAACATTTTCATATTTTGTTCTTAAATGTATGAATTTATTTTAACAATTTAGGATTCGGCATAATTTCAATGATTCCTTCCTTTATATCTATATTATTTAAAACCAATAATGAAGTATAATTGTCAACTAATTTCTTTTCCGGTTCTTTGGTTTCAATTACAACTGCTGTACCCACAACATTTGCATTAAACTCTCTCATCATATCCTCCATGCCCTTGCAGGTTCCGCCACCCTTCATAAAGTCATCAACTATTAAAACCCTCGCATTTTCTTTCAATGACCTTCTTGATAAAGACATAGTCTGAATATTGTTGGAAGAACCCGATACATAATTAATGCTTACGGTTGCCCCTTCGGTGATTTTATTGTTTCTTCTTATTACGGACACAGGCACATTTAGCTTTTGACCTGTCATAACCGCTACCGGAATACCCTTTGTTTCGACAGTTACTATGTAATCAATTCCCACATTGCTGAATTCCGAAGAAATAATTTTGGCAATATTATAGACAATATTCGGATTATTGAAAATATCCGTCATATAAATAAACCCGCCGGGCAATATTCTGTTTTTTTGTGAAAACATAGCGCACAACTGATCAAGTATATCATTTTTTTCTTTGCTTCCCAATACAGGTATAAATACAGCCCCGCCCGATGCACCGGAAATGGTTTCAATTCTGCCGAAGTTTAATTCTGCCACCAATTCCTTTACTATTGCCACATCTTCACTCATTGTTGATTTTGCCGCATTAAAAATTTCACAAAAATAATTATACGAAAATACGTAATTTGGTTTTTCGGCAAAAATCTTCATCAATGCGCCAATTCTTTGATTTCTTTTATATTTTTTCATATTATCTCCGACGAATGTTTTCTATGATTATATTATAAACGTTCGTATAATTCAAGACAAATATTCGGGTAATTCCTTATTTACCGCATAGAACCACAAAGATCAACCCTATGGCAAAGGTATCCCGTTCGCTAAATATTAAGCTGTCCCCCTGCATAAATTATGGCCTGTTCCGCCAATACTTCCATAGGATTGATATAATTTCCTTCAAACTTATATAAATATTGTGCCGAAGAAAGTTCAGTGCAACCTAACAAAAATGCGGTTGCACCTAATTTCTTTAATTCATCCGCACATTCAAACAAAAGGTCTGTTCCTTCATTATAGTTTCCTTTTTTTATTACATCATAAATAAATTTCATAATTTTTTCCTGAGTTTCAACCGGAGTCACTGTTTTTATTCCTAATTTCGCATAATAGTTTTCATATATTTTGGATTTGATGGTTCCGTCTGTAGCCATAAGCCCCACTACTGTATCTTTTCCATATTTGTCATAAGTATGCTTTACTGTTTCTTCAAGCATGTTTATAAATGGAATATTAACGTATCTCTTTATTTCATCTATGAAATAGTGCGCTGTATTGCATGGCATTATTAA
The DNA here is from genome assembly GCA_036720515.1 of Sedimentibacter sp. Classification (GTDB taxonomy): domain Bacteria; phylum Bacillota; class Clostridia; order Tissierellales; family Sedimentibacteraceae; genus Sedimentibacter. The sequence goes on along the minus strand of DAIMMU010000003.1, from coordinate 38,553 downwards.
AAAATCAGCACCGCTGTTTTCAAGTATTTGAGCTGATTTAATCAATTCCTTTAAAGGGTTTTCCCCATTGCAAAGTATTGCCTTTGTTCTGTCGGGAATATTGGTATTGCTGTCTATTATAACACGTATATGATCCTGATCCCTATCAGCCTTTGTTCTAAAAACAATTCTTTCAAACAAATGCACTGTGGCAAGAGGTCCCATGCCGCCTATAATTCCTATCGTTTTCATTTCCCACCTCAAATTAATCTTTAGTCAGCAAATTATATCATAAATTCCATAATGAAACAATAGTATCAAATTTGTTTTCCCCATTCTAACATAAGTCCAAATAATTTACTCCATCTTCAGGCACAATAATTTTTGCACTGCCATCTTTATGTTTTCCGGCAATAAACAAGGTATAATGCATTTTGGGTGCAACATCCATTCCATACTCTAAAATATCTGTCCCATCATTTGTTTTTAATTGAAGTATATATCTCCCCGAGGGAATTGCCACATTACATGAAACCTTCCCAAACTTAATATCCGAAAATAAAACTGTTCCATCCGATGCCGATAAAATTACTTCCGGAGCATCGGTACACAAATTTGCCAACCTTAAAGCTGACATATTGCCGGTCATATGATATGCTTTTTCCTCCGGAACCATTAAAATACATATATCATTATTATTTTCATTTTCATTTTCTGCCGAAACAACACCCGTATATACTAAGTTATAATCTATGTCTATGTCTGTTTCAAATATTAAATCGCCGTTTTCGCCTGAATTTATCAGTACATGATAAGTGCCGGGAGGAAACTTTACATATCTGGTGAATTCACCGATTTTTAAGTTTTCTGCCATAAGTATATCATTAACCTGCACATCCAAAGGCATATCAAAAGTGTTAAGAACCCTGAAATATGACTTTTTACATGAGCAACTCCCTAACATCATTGCATAATCCATATATCCGCCATAATATGGATATGTATTGTAATATTTATTTATATCAAACATAACGCCCCTCCTTTTTTTCATTATATGAAAAAAGGCTTTAAACGTTCAGTTTCCTTCACATAAAGGTTTATGTGAATTATATGCTTTTTACAATAATCGACACAAACCTTTCAAAATTTACTTTATCCTCTTTATCAAAACTAATTAATAATCCTTTATCCTTATTAATTGAACCGGCATTAATCACTTCACCCTGCTGTTACATTTACTCTAAAAATTCTGCTCCTGCAAATGCTTTATTATCCTTTGCAAGTCCTAAAGCTTCCATTGTTTTTACATTTACTATTTTTCTTAATCCCGATGGCTGTTCAATATTTACATCTTTAATATCAGCCTCACCGGTTAAAATTTTCTTTGCCATCGCGCCTGCTTGTTTCCCAAGATTATAGTAACTAAGTCCATTTGCTATTAAAATTCCGTCAGAAGCCTGTGATTCAATTGTCGATAATGTGAGAAGCTTTTTTTCTATTGCTAAGTTTGCAACTAAATCTATTGATGAAGCTACCATATTGTCGGAAATCATATAAAGAACGTCTGCTTTCTTAGCTATTGTATTAATTGCTTGAGGTATGTCATTAACTGTTGATATGCCAACTGTTTCAACTGTTATTTCCAAAGTTTCGGCAGCTTTTTTAACTTCATCTACTTGAACTTCCGAATTTGACTCCCCTGTATTATAAATAATTCCTACAGCTTTAATATCTTCCTTTAAATCCTTTGCTATTTTTAATATTTCCAATGATTCAACCTTATCCGTAACACCTGTTATATTTTCGATTTCATTATTACTTTTTACTATTTGTGAGTATACAGGGTCGGTAACAGCTGAGAAAATAACAGGTATATCGGTATTTTGAACAGAGTTTTTTGCTGTTTGTGCAGACAATGTTGAAATAGCATAAATTATGTCAACTTTATCTTTAACTAATTTCTCTGAAATTATCTGATTATTTGATGCATCTCCCTGCGCGTTTACATAATTAATAATTATGTTAACCTCTCGTGCTTCTAATTCATCAATCAACCCCTGTCTTGCCTCATCAAGAGACGGGTGTTCCATATATTGCGTTATCCCTATTGTGTATGTTTTAACTCCTGTATTGTTTACTACAGCATCATTCTTAGCTTCAGCCAAGCACCCTGTCAATATAATAGATACACTTAATATCAGTGCTATTGTTTTTTTAATTGTAATTTTCATAATATCCTCCAAATTGTTTGATTTTTTGTTTTTTTGTTTGATAGAAACTTGGCCGGAGTTTTCATATAAAACAAAAGTCCCTATAAGCATACTTTTAAAATATGCTTATAGGGACGAAAGATTTCGCGGTACCACCCTAATTATGATATAAATATCATCACTTCAAAGTCTGTCAACTTCTAACCCTGTAACGTGAGTATACGTGTTTGTCTACTTGGATTTCCGTTGAACAAACATGCTCTGCAGTGAATATTACATATTTTTCTCAATGTTGGCTTTCACCTCGCCCAACTCTCTGTAAAGGATAAAAATATCTTTCTCTGCTTCAACGCATTTATTTTTTTATATTGTTTGAAATCATATCCTAAAATTTTTCTTTTGTCAACAACTTTTTATATACTTTTTTATATTTTTTAGATTATGAAAACAAATCTTCCGATACCACTCGGAAGATTTGTCAATTAACCTACTTATTTAACAACTATATTGTATATTTTCCCCGGAACATATATTTCTTTTACAATTGTTTTTCCTTCTAAATATTTTGAAATGTTCTCATCTGAATTAGCTGATTTTCTGGCTGTTTCCACAGTTGCATCCTTTGCCAATACTATTTTACCCCTGACCTTGCCGCTTACCTGGACCGGAAGTTCTATAACATCATCGATGGTTTTTTCTTCATCCCACGCAGGCCATTCAGCTTGATTCAACATTCCGTCAAATCCCTGCTCCTGCCATATTTCTTCAGTAATATGAGGCGCCACGGGATTTAACAATGTTATAAATGATTTGAATTCATCCTTTGTGATACTTCCGTCATTGAAAATTTCATTGACAAAGCTCATCATGGCTGCAATTGCAGTATTAAATTTCATAGCTTCGAAATCTTCGCTGACTTTTTTAATAGTTTTATGCATAAGAGTTAAATGCTTCTGTGAGTATCCCTGTTCCTCCGAAATCATCTCCTGCATTTTCCAAACTCTGTCTAAAAACCTTTTACAGCCCTTTACGCTTGAATCATTCCAGATGGCATATTTCTCATAATCTCCGATAAACATTATATATGTTCTTAATGTATCTGCCCCGAATTCATCAATTATATCATTAGGGTTAACAACATTTCCTCTTGATTTGGACATTTTCTCCCCGTCGGAGCCAAGAATCAAGCCCTGAGCAGTACGTTTCGCATAAGGTTCGCCAAATGGCACCACTCCTATATCATATAAAAACTTGTGCCAGAACCTTGAATAAATCAAGTGTCTTGTAACATGCTCCATTCCGCCGTTATACCAGTCAACAGGTCCCCAATACTCAAACTTTTCCTTTGAAGCAATTGCATCTTTATTACGAGGGTCTATATATCTTAAGAAATACCAGGATGAACCTGCCCATTGAGGCATTGTATCCGTCTCCCGTTTTGCAGCTTCTCCGCATACAGGACATTTTACATTAACCCATTCTGAGATATTCGCCAACGGAGATTCTCCGGTGTCGGTAGGCTGATAATGTTCAACATCAGGCAGTCTCAAAGGTAATTCTTCTTCCGGTACAGGAACCATACCGCAATGAGGACAATGAATTATGGGAATCGGCTCTCCCCAGTATCTTTGCCTGTTAAATGCCCAGTCCTTCATTTTATAATTTACTTTTCTTTCTCCTAAATTGTTCTTTTCTAAGTAATCAATTATCTTGTCAATTGCATCCTTTACTCTCAAGCCGTTAATCATGCCGGAGTTAATCAGTATTCCGTCTTCAACATCGGTAAATGCCGCTTCTTCTATGTTTCCTCCGCCTATTACTTCAATTATCGGAATATTGAATTTCCTTGCAAATTCCCAGTCTCTTTCATCATGGCCCGGAACACCCATAATCGCTCCTGTTCCATAGCCCATCATAACATAATCCGCAACCCAAATCGGCACTTCTTCGCCATTAACAGGATTAATTGCAGTCAATCCCTTTATTTCTACCCCTGTTTTATTTTTAGCAAGTTGTACTCTTTCAAATTCGGTTTTTTTCCTTGCTTCTTCCCTATAATTTTTTATTTCATCCAAATTGCCGATTTTATGTTCATATTTTTCAATAAAAGGATGCTCAGGAGCCATTACCATAAATGTAACTCCGTACAAAGTGTCCGGTCTTGTTGTAAATACTCTTAAATTGTCCTCTGTATCCTTTAATTTAAAATTAACCTCGGCACCATAGGAACGTCCTATCCAGTTTTCCTGTTCAAGTCTGATTCTTGGCAAATAATCAACATCATTAAGCCCATCTAACAGCTTATCGGCATAATCTCTTATTTTCAAAAACCAAACATCCTTTTCCATCTGTACAACCTGACTGCCGCATCTATCGCATATGCCGTTTTGTGAATCCTCATTTGCAAGAACAACCCTGCAGCTGTTGCAGAAATTCACGTATGTTTTATCTTTGAATGCTAAACCGTGTTTAAATAATTGAAGAAAAATCCATTGAGTCCATTTGTAATACTCAGGGTCTGTAGTATCAACAGTCCTTGACCAATCAAATGAATATCCAGCAGCCTTTAACTGAGACGTGAAAACTTTAATATTGTCGTCGGTAACCTTCCTTGGATGCTTTCCCGTCTGCATTGCATAGTTTTCCGTCGGAAGACCAAAGGCATCCCAGCCTATAGGAAACAATACATTGTATCCTTCTAATCTTCTTTTCCTTGAAATTACTTCAAGAGAAGTATATGCACGTATGTGTCCCACATGCAGTCCTACTCCTGATGGGTATGGAAATTCCACAAGACCATAAAACTTTTTTTGGTCTGTATTATCATTAGCTTTAAAAGTTTCGTTTTTCTCCCATATATCCTGCCATTTTTTTTCAATGGCTTGCGGGTTGTATGATTTCATTTTTGCCTCCAAATTTTCATATTTAATAGGGTCGTGAATACGCATGGGTTAGGGCATACAAAAATCTCCCTCCCTGTTGGGACGAAGATTCCGCGGTACCACCCAAATTAAGCATAATGCTTCACTCAATATTATAACGTTATAACCGTTTGAAACTACTTTATTTCGCTTCAAATACTCATGGACGAGTTCAGTTTATCCAATACCGTCTCACACCATCCGACAGCTCTCTTAAATTGTGTACAAACCTACTACTTCCAATCACTGTATTTTTATTAACTTTCTCTCGATTATATCAGAACAAATATATTAATGCAATAATTAATTAAAAATCTTCACAAAAAATGTTCCGTAAATGACTGTTATCAATACAATCATTTATTCATTCATTTTCATTTTACCACATCTGTTTCTATGGCAGCATCTTTCGCTGTGATAATCTCCATCACCGTCACAAAGCTTGTAATCTCCGCCTTCTATTCTTAAAACTTTACCGTTTACCAAGGATTCCGCAATCTTTTTCCTTGCTTCCTGATAGATACCCTGAACAGTGGTTCTTGCCACATTCATCTGATTTGAACATTCTTCCTGCGAAAGACCTTCCAAATCTATTAATCTTATTGTTTCATATTCATCTACCGACATAATTACAAAATGTTCTTTTTCTACAGGAGAATCCAAGGGACCAAAGCGATTTACATCCGGTAAACAGCAAACCTTTCTCCATTTTCTTGGTCTTGGCATTAAAACACCTCTCTTCTTTTGATACTTAATTATATCTGTTTTGTAAAATAAGTCAATATCGCAAAAATAGATACGTGTAATAATAACAGTATATAGTCTTATATATTTATCTAACTATTAGATGTCCATCTAATTTCGTTATTGCAATTAGATAAACATTAGTATATAATGTATAAAAAAGAATTATTGGGGGTTTGTATGAAGCTGAAGCTGATTAAGCAAAAAGATTTTTCCTTATTGATATTGGGGAAATTGGTATCCTTGCTCGGAAGCAACATGCAGCAATTTGCTCTGTCATTATATGTATTATCACTAACCGGTTCCGCAACTATTTTTGCTTCCATCTTATCTATATCAATTATTCCAAGGTTAATCTTTTCACCTGTTGCCGGTGTATTCGGAGACTGGTTTGACAGGAAAAGATCAATTGTGTCTTTAGACTTGTTAAATTCAATAATCATAGGTATTTTTGCGGTAATTTATATAATTAACGGCAGAATATCCATTCCTCTCATTTATATTTTAGTTATACTATTGGAAGTTATAGAGATATTTTTCCATTCGGCAATGGCTGCCGTCTTACCCAGCATAGTAGATAAAGAGGATTATTTGGAAGCTAATTCTTTTAATTCCGTAGCCATGAATGTAGGAAGTATTCTGTCCCCTGTTTTAGCTGCATTTCTTTACGGAACCTTTGGAATGAAAATAATATTAATAGTAAACTCTATAAGTTTTTTATTGTCGGCTATCAGCGAAATGTTTATAAATATACCTAAGTCTCATAATAAACCGGAAAAAATAAGTATAAAGGCTTTTAAAACCGATTTTTATGAAGGAGTCAAAATTATTAAAAGCAATAAGCTTTTATCTACAATGATTGGATTAGGTGCAATTATTAACTTTTCAGCCGCACCTCTTTTTGGAATAGTGATAATATATTTTTTAAAGGAAGTATTGATGGTAAGCGATATGCAATTTGGAATATTTCAAATGATATTCTCTGTATCTATGTTGGCAGCACCGATATTTTGCGGCAAAATTATTAAGAAGGCTAAAATTGGTATGCTTATCTATAAAAGCTTTTTATATATTTCAGTTTTAATATATGTTATAGCAATATTTACATCGGGATATGCTATAAATGCTTTTAATACCAATATGTTTTCTTATTTAGGAATATTAATTGTATCATTCTTAATGGGAATAATCATAACAGTGGCAAATATAGCGTTAGGAACCCTCTTTGATAAAATTGTTCCGCTTAACATAATGGGGAGAACCTCCACTGTATTTAATTTCGTTATAACAGTATTAATGCCCCTTGGTCAAATGATGTCCGGATTTTTATTAGACATTACATTTCCAAGCATTGTAATTTCCATAAGCGGCACAATACTTTTAATAACCATTATAAAATACAAATTCGCTTTATTAGATTATGATCAAATCGAAACTATTAAAGAAGAAAGTTTACATTTTGAAGGAGGAGATGCCATAAATGAAATTTAAATTTTATTTTAATGAAAGCAAATTATATGATTTTTTACAATTCCCTAAATTAGTATTTAAGAAGGAGACCATTGAAAAAGCACAATCGGAAAATGACATAGATATCCCTATGGAAGAAAATATTAAATTAATTAACAAAGCAGATGAAAACTTAAAACCTTTTATAAAAACCATTGAATTATTTTATTCTAAACAATTTGCCAGCAGCTATGATTTTATTGATTTAATAACCGATACTCATACAATTTTAGGTTATGAAAATGAAAAAAATTATTTTGACATGCTGATGAACTTAGATGAAAAACAGATTTTTAACAGCATTTCTTATTCAATATTGGCAAGCAATGAAAATAATAAATATTTTTCGGAAGAAGTAATGAAAAAGGCTGAAGCAATAAGTAAAACTGAGTTAATTTCAATAATAAAAGATTTGCCGACAGAACCTGCCACAAAGTGGAACTTATTCCTGATGATTGAAGAACCATTGAAATATATGAAAATGTATGTGGATTTAATGTATAAACTGCTGCCATTCTTTGAAGAAATGTATTCGTCATATGCAGATGAAGTAAAGGATTATGGACGATATTTTGCGGACTTCCTAAATAATTTAGGCTCCGAAGGGCTAAAAGAAATAAGCGGTTCCATACTTGATAAGAATATAATTAACGATGAAGATAATATTGTATTTATTACTGCAATAGAACAGTATTCCGTTTTAATCTCGGGTACCGCCAAAATTAATTACATAGCATGGGGATTGAAAGCAGAAGAATACTTTAAAAGGTTAAAAGAAAAAAATGAAAATAAGGTAAATGAAAGAGTTCATATTTTTAAAAATTTAGGTGATAAAACAAGATATGAGGTACTAAAGCTATTGGCTGCAGGTGTAACCTCAACAAAAGAAATTGCCAAAACATTGGGTGTGTCAAGTGCAACAATTTCATATCATTTAAGCAATCTTCTCAAAGCAAAAATTATTAAGTCTGGTATATCAAATGACAAATATAACTATATGGTTAATTATATTTTTCTTAAAGAAGTTATTAGCGGCTTTAAAGAAGACATAGGATTTCCGGGGACGGACCTTTGAGTATATCAAAGGGGCCTTCCCCAATTTGCAGACTATTCAACTACTACTGCTGTACCCGATGCAATAACCATTATCATATTATTTCCGCTTCCTAATATTTCGTAGTCTACATCCACTCCGACAACTGCATTTGCACCCATCTGACGCGCTCTTTGCCCCATTTCTTCAATTGCATTTTGCCTTGAGCCTATAAGCTCTCCCTCATAGGAGTTTGATCTGCCTCCGAAAAAGTTTGTAAGCCCTGCCGCAAAGTCCTTCACAAAATCAACTCCTGATACAACCTCGCCAAATACTATACCCTTGTATTCCGTTATTCTTTTCCCTTCTAAAGTCGGTGTTGTTGAAATTATCATAAAATCCTCCTTATGTAATTATTTAATTATTGTTCACTTGTTATTATAACAGTCTTGCTGTTATTATGCCATTCAATTTTATAACCAAAGGCTTCAAAAACAGACCTTAGAGGTATATGTCCTGTTGTCTTTGATAACAGCTTTTGTATCTGTTATAATTTCTTCCCCGTTTATATAAATAATATTCTCATTTATAGGAATTTTTATTGAAATATCATTTTTAACGGTAGTTACAACACGATTAATTTGGTCATAGCTAACCTTTGCACCTATAGCCTCCAGAGGCTTTCTGAGAGGCAGCATCGTTCTGTTGTCTTCATTTATAAATGGAATTCCAAAGCTGTCATTTTCCGAAAAAATCAATTCCCTATTATCTAAAATAACTGTTATATAATATATTAGTTCATTCTTTGATAAATGCTTTGTTCTGTTAAGTATATTATCAATCATAGATACAATGCTGTATTCATCATTAGTATCCTCATTAACATCAAAAAGCATTACCCCTCCTGCTTTATTCAAAGCAATATAGTTTTTTCCCTTAGTGTATTCATGCCGTTATAGTAACTCAGGAAAATCGGCTGAACAACTGCAGCTGATTTTACATCAGGTAAATAATTTATATTCTATCAATTTTATAACTAAGGGCTTCAAAAACAGATCTAAAAAAAGCAGTTCAATACATTTAACTTTATGGTTATTGAGCTGCTTTTTATTTCTAATAAAATACTATAAATTTAATTCTTCAACACTTTCTATTTTATTTAATTTTCGCATTGAGTTTTTATGAAGCATATATATAACTATATAAAGTGCAACTATGCCTGGTACAACAATAAATGGATTTTGATAAAATCCTGAAATCAGGTACAGCACAGCACCTACTCCTGCTGCTACCAGTGCATAAGGCATTTGGGTTCTGAAGTGGTCCATATGATCGCAGCCCGCTGCCATTGATGCAAGAATATTTGTATCAGATACAGGAGAAAAGTGATCACCAACCAAGCCACCGCCTATAATTGAAGCAACAGTAACTAATAAAGGTGAGCCCATTGTTACCGCCATTGGAAATGCTATCGGCATCATAACGGCAAATGTACCCCAAGATGAGCCTGATGCAAAGGACATGACAGTTCCGATAATAAAAATTATTACAGGTAGAAATTCCGGATTCAAAAAACCTTCAGTAGCTTCTATAATATAGTACGCTGTTCCCATGGTTGTGCATACGCTCCCCAATGCCCATGAAAATATCATTAAAACTATCAAAGACATCATATTCTTCATTCCTGTGAATATGGATTCTTCGCATTCCTTCAATGTCATTATTTTTTGGGTAACACAGATAATTGTGCAAACCAATGCTCCTAATATAAATCCAAGAGCTATACCCTGCCTAATTATAATACCCGGTAGGCTAACCTTAGGAAATCCATTAGCAATAAACACGGCAAATGTAGTAACTACCATTACAAGCAGAGGAATAACAACCGTTTTCGCCTGAGGTTCTACCCCTTCATGCTGTATTATAACAGTTTCTCCACTAAGAGGCACCGCCCCTTGTCTTAATAAATTGCCCGTTTTTTTAGCTCTTAGTTGAGCCTTAAGCATAGGTCCGAAATCAAATTGAGTTATACACACAAATCCAATCATAAATAAAGATAATATACTGTAAAATTGGAATGGAACAGCTTTTACAAATATATCCCAGCTTGTCATTTGTATTTCAGGGAATTTATCAAGCTCCTTCTGAATTAGCCCCATTATATAAACTCCCCAGCTGATTATTGGAATCATTGCAGCATCCAATGTAGACGTCGAGTCAAGTATATAAGCCAGCTTTTCTCTTGATGTTTTAAAGGAATCAGTTAAAGGTCTGAATATTGGTCCGCATATCAAAGCATTTGCTGAGTCGGAAAACCAAATTATCAATCCTCCGATAAAAGTAGCAGTTTCTGCAGTTTTCTGGCTCTTTACATATTTAGTAATTTTATTTGCAAAGGCTGAAGCACCGCCGGTGGCTTCAATAAATGTGACAAAACCACCGATTATGAAAAAGTTTGTAAGTGATTGAGCATTTGAATCTTCCGCAGCTTGTACATAGATATAATCTTTAATCAAATTACCTAAAGCCGAAACAGGATTCCAGTTTGCAAGCACCAATGTTCCAAAAAACACTCCGACAAATAGTGAAAATAAAACATGTTTAGTTCTAATGGCTAATACAATAACAATTAGTGGCGGTAAAATCGATATAAATCCTAAATGTTCCATAATCCCTCCTATTTATTTAAAAAGTTTTTTAATGTTCCCCTATATAAAGCTCTTTCAAAATAATTGCTGCTATCCTTATTTATATCAGATAAATCCTTTGACAGCATTACGTTTAAATAATCTTTTATAAGCATTTCATAAAACTCTATTGACTCTTTTGGGGTTACTCCAGGCCATGCGTTACAGCTCACAGTAGTTCTCCTGTTCGTGCTGTTGACTTCGCATGGTAAAAGATCATACCTTTCATCATTAGTATAAATAATGTAATTTTTAAGACTTCCAAGAACAGTACCTTCAATTGGTTTTACTTGGTCTGAATCATACCTGTCAGCAGTAAGATCTAAAATTATTGCATGATTTGGCATATACGAAAGTAAGTCATTACTTATTACATATTTGCTTAAATCTTTTCTGCTCGTTGCATCTACTAAAATATCCGTATTATTTAATATAGGCTTCATTAAATCGCCACTGTAAGTAATAGTTCTTGGCAAAAGCTGAATAATAACACCAGGTATATTTTTATCCAAAAATTCTTGGTCACTCAATATTTCAAAAGACTTTGCACAATTTTGAGCAACCATGCCTACTCCTAAAATTGTAATGTTAATGGGTACCCTTTTTGCGTCAGAAAATAATCCATATGATTTCTTTAGTTCTTCAAAGGCAATTTGGGAACCGTTAAATGCTGTTCTAAAATAATCTACAAATATCCTTTTACCATAATCATCTACTATGCCATCCATAGAAAAAGCCTGAATGTTTTTACGCATAAATAATTCAACATAATCAGCCCTTGTTGTAAAGTGGCACATAGTAAATAAACTGCAACCGTCTTTTAATTTTTCCAATTCAGAAAGCTCCGGCATTTTAATTAGTACTATTAAGTCCTTATCATATAACTCTTCGGCAAAAACAAATCTTATATCAGAATTTGCTTTTGTATAATCCTCTTCAGTCAAATTAAAGCCTGAGCCATAATTATTTTCAGCAAATATTTCAACTCCTATGAATTGTTTTAAATACTTAAATAAAGACGGCAAAAAATCTCTTATATCACCTCCGTAATTTTTAATTTTTGGAAATCCTATTGATCTTACTACCATAATTATGCTCCTTATTTTAATATCACCTTTATATTAGCAAATTGCATGCCAGCATAAATTTATTGAAATTTGCCCTAATTATTCACATTATTATCAAAATTATCAACAAAACAAAAAACACTGTTTCATTTTTAAAACAGTTCGTTCTAATTATAAAACAGTGTTTTATTTTTAGTCAGCGTTTTTAAATAAGGATAATTTCCGTGACAAGGTAGCAGGAGAAGTTTTTAATTTTTTTGCTGCATTTCTCAGCGAACCGTATTTATTAATATAGTAATTAATTACCAAAAACTCATAATCACTAATTAATTCTTTAAAAGACTTACTTTCATCAAACTCTAAATTCTCATTTAGGTTATTATTATTTTGTTTAATATCTATATCTGTTTTAAAATCTGTGTTTATATAAGGATTTATAACATTATCCGTACTGTTTATAACGTCATTGGGGGACAGCAATATCAGTCTTTCAACCACGTTCTTTAATTCTCTGACATTGCCTGGCCAATTATAATCTATAAAGTCTGATATTACTTCACATGCAAATCTTTTATTGTAACCATATTTTTTATTGCATTCATCTAAAAAATGAAACGATAATAATACGATATCTTCTTTCCTGTCATTAAGGCATATTAAGCTTATTGGAAATACATTTAATCTGTAATATAAATCTTCCCTAAATTTTTTATCATTACACATTGATTTTAAATTTTTGTTAGTTGCTGATATAATTCTTACATCAACCTTATATTCCCTATCGCTTCCTATTTTAATAAATGTTTTTTCTTGAATTACCCTTAACAACTTCGATTGAGTTTCAAAAGGCATCTCGCCTATTTCATCAAGAAATAATGTGCCTTTATCGGCAAGCTCAAATAATCCCTTTTTCCCATATTTAGACGCACCTGTAAAAGCCCCTTCCGCGTAGCCGAACATTTCGGATTCAAATAATTGATCTGGTATTGTAGAACAATTAAGCTTAACAAGCCTTTTTTGTTTTCTATCGCTTATGCTGTGAATATATTCTGCATAAACTTCCTTACCTGTTCCTGTTTCGCCATTTATTAATATACTTATATCCTTGTCAGCAATTTTATTTAACATCGTAATTTGTTCAATCATAACCCTGTTGCATGTAATTATACCGTTACGATTAAATTTTTCAACCGGAATCTTTAAAGTTGCATAATTATCTGTAATGTTGCACATATTTTTAACTAAATCCATAGTTTTCACCATTTAAAAATAGTATTCTAAGCTTTTTGCCGTCTCTTCAAAATCATTCAGCCTCTTTATAACCTTTTTGTTGTCTATTTTTCCAATTGCCAACGCAATTGTATTTATAAGTACAAGTCCATTTATAAAAGAATCCGTATATCCAATAGAATAAGCTTTTACAAAAAGTGAATAACTGGAAAAATTACATAAAGGAGATTTTTCATTATCAGTAATAGATATTATTTTAAAATTTTTACGTGTAAAGTAATTTAAAATTTTGATGGTTTCCATGGGATAACGAGGAAATCCAAAAGCAATTACCAATGATGACCTATCAAAATTCTGAATATTGTCAAAAGAGCTTGTACCTGCTGAAGTAATTTTCTTTACATTGATTCCTATTTTATTTAGCATGTACGATGAATAATGAGCCAATGTAGTAGATGCTCTGGTTCCAATAATTATAACCTCGGGAGAATTTATTATATCACTTATCAGTTCACATAATTTATCTTGGTCAATAGAGGAAAGCATGCTTCTCATGTTATTTTCTTCAACTTCAATATTTAATGATAAAATATTCTTAATACTTTCTTTATTAAAAGACTTATCAACAAACAAATCATCATTATTATGAATCATATCAAAAATTATTTCCGTAACTTTCATTTTTAGCTCAGAAAAACTATTAAAACCATTTTCGGCAAGAAATTTATCCGCGTATTCTTGGCTTAAACTCATATCTTTAATAAACTGTGCATAATTCATATAAGGAATTTCCTTAAAGTTATTAATAATATAATTCTTAATATCTTCAAATTCAGCTTCTGTTTTAATTAAATTAGATATTAAATTGATTAACTTGATATTTTCAAATTCCATAACCCACTCCTGCTATATATTTATATTGAATACGTTTTCAATATGTGATTAAAATTATACAACAAAATAACACATAATTCAATGTTTCAATTTCTCCCTTGCATGCAGAACTGCCAAGACTGCCAGGACACGGCAATAGCAAAATCGAAACACCTGTTTATTTAATTATAATATTTTTATAAGTAGTAAATATCTACAATAAAAAAGCAGCTAAAATTTCTTAGCTGCTCATATTATTATTGTAAAACCCTTGTTGCTCCGTAATAGTAATATGAAAAATATCCGGTATTTAAGGGGCTTATTTTAACAGCTTGTCCAGGCACGGGAGAATGAATAAAATTACCGTCGCCTACATAAATACCTACATGACTTAGTTGATTAGAGTTAGGTGAATAATCGAAAAACACTAAATCTCCCGGCATAAGCTGTGATTTGTCAACTTTTACACCAATTGAATATTGTTCTGTAGATGATCTTGGCATCGTAATTCCGAAATTAGACATTACATATTGGACATATCCCGAACAATCAAAACCGCTCGGAGTATTTCCTCCGTAAGCATACGGTGTTCCTAAATATAGCTTTGCATAATCTACAATAATAGTACCTGCGTCTTGTGAATCAATCAATGTACAATCAATAATACTTACGTACTCGGCACAAATGTAAGCAGCATTTGATTCAAAGCTTATTTCATACCAATCTTCAGTATCAGACTGTATTTCAACTATTTCTCCAAACGACAGTTTTCCCAATTTCTCGGTTTCAGTCGAAGGACCGCTTCTTACATTCAATATATCAACATTAACCATAGCTTTTTTTACGGTTGGTTCTTCTAAAATTTCTATTAAATTTTCTTGTGAAATGTCTGCATCATCTTGAACTGTTGTTTGAATTTCTGCCTGATAAGATTCTGTATCTGAATTATTTAAAGCAACTTCGACTTCAGCTGCAAAAGCTGATGTTAATGTCATAATTAATACAAGTCCTGCAAGTGAAAGGGTTTTTATGAATTTCATATGTATATACCATATAATTAAAATTTAATTATGTTCCTTTTCTGGAGTTAAACTAAAGATATGTGATTGAAAACGATATCTTTCATATATTAACAAAAATCATATTAATTGTCAATGGAAACATTTAGCTATTAACATAAACCCATATACACTCATAAATATTTGCACGTTAAATATATTGACAAAACCGCATTAATGGCGATTGCCTGTTTCATAGCACCATATAGCAATTTCAGCGATTAAATTTAGCGGAAGTGGTTTGCTGTACGGAAGCTGTGTTGCTCCCTTGCTTGTCTTGTATTCAGCCAATCTATCTGCAAAATGTACCATTGCCTTATCCCCCGGATACAGACCAATGTGATTTTTAAATGCCGCAAAATGAATGATATTTTGATTTTTCCAAAAAGTCGGCATGCTCCACGAAATTCTTTGTTCTGCATCCGGAATTGCGGCGCAAATCGTATCCCGAACCTGATTTAACAGGGATTGAACAGTCTCAGGCTGTTCTAAAATATATTCATCGATTGTTTTCGGTTTCTCAGTACAAAAATGCTCTTGATTTTGTTTCTTAAACTTACGTCCGCACTTTGGGCATTGCCACATAATTTCACTCTCCTTTAACGCATTGTTATGTATTTTTAATTTTTCTTACTGCATAGCTTAGTCATTAATATACTGCAAATAAGAACTACAGCTTCTTTCAGCACTCTCATTATAAACAAATTTCTTAAGCAAATCAATGTTAACATTTCTCTTTTATTGGACTACAGCACAAATTGTGGTATAGTTTATTGTGAAAAATTGCAGAATATTCGTGCGCAAAAATCAAGGATGCAAGGTTTGGTTTGAAGATGATTATTACAGTGCTTCTAAAGAAAAGAGGATAAGTGGAATCCCATTTAGCATTCTATAGTCACAGTATTCGACAAATTGAAATGTCGAATACTGTTTGTTTTATGCTGATAAGCGTCAAATATGCTTCAGACAGTGCTTTTTAAGGTTCCCTAATTTCAGTATTACTACCGGTGCTTTCTGTATTTAAGTTTGTGTAACACACATACCAAAAAGGACAATTATAGCCTAAAGCCTCTTGGTTGTTCACTCTGCCAATTATCTCCTGATATGAATTTACATTGGGTAACAAAACCTGATCTCCCGGTTTCCAGCCGGCAGGAGTGTCAAGATTATATTTTTCTTTAATTAGAATAGAGTCAAACATTCTTAATAATTCATCGAAACTTTTTCCGGAAGTTGCAGGTAAAATATAAATAGCTTTTATTTTACCTGAAGGGTCTATGATAAACGTACTTCTAACAGTTTCGGTATAAATTCTATCGGGATTTAACATTCCATACATTTCTGATATAGCTAAATCTACATCTGAAACTATAGGAAACGGAACCGAAATTCCTGTTTTTTGATAAATATCGTATACCCAAGCTAAATTAGCATTATTAGAATCAACTGTTAAACCAATCATATTTGCGCCTCTTTCTAATATTTTATCATAGTTTAGCGAAGCGTCGATAACTTCGGTAGTAGCAACGTTACTAAATGCAGATGGACTGCTGGATATTATTAACCATTTACCTTTATAATCAGAAAGCCTGATATAACCAAAGGTGGACAGAGCGATGAAATCCGGAGCTAATCTACCGATTGTAATAGATTCTGTTCTTCTTTGAGGTTGATTTATATTATTTAAACAACTATATGATACCATAGCATCTCCTCTTCTACTTTATTTATTATATTTTATGATACATAGAGTAGAATGTTAAAGAGATAAAAATTTCAAAAAAATTCGGGAAAATTCGGGAACGGACCTTTGAGTCCCGTGGAGTTAATTACCACTTTCGATTTATTATTCATTTTTTTTATTATGATACCAATCTTCTTTTAGTATTGCATAAACTGCGGAATCGGTAATTCCTGTATTGTTTTTACCTGACTGTCTTAATATACCCTCAAGCTGCAGCCCGGATTTAATCATAACCCTGCCCGAAGCAGGATTTTTAGTATCATGTCTTGCTTCAATTCTGTTTACTCCCACTTCTTCAAAGAAATATGTTATTATTGCTTTCATTGCTTCGGTAGTGATCCCTTTGTTCCAAAATTTCTTACCGATACAGTATCCGATTTCGAATAATTTTAAATCATTATATAATCTGAATGCTCCTATGCTTCCTACGGCTTCATTTGTTTCTTTCAGCACAATACACCAATGATAATAATTATCTCTCATGGAATCGTTAACATATTCAGCTATTACTCTCTTTGTTTCTTCAATGTCTTTATGAGTAGCCCATGTAATGTATCTTGTAACATCATCATCATTTGCCCAGTTATAATGCATATCTTCCGCATCTGTTAATATAAACTTTCTTAAAATCAACCTATCAGTTTCTATTGTTTTAGTTCCCAAGTGATTCAAACCAGTTACCCCCTTTTAATAAGATCTTATAGTTTTCTTTGATGTATCATAGCAAAGAACGAAAAGCCGATTCCCATGGAATTCAAATTCCTTAACTACTTCAAGACCTAATTTTCTTGAATGAGCTTGAAAGGATCTTTGATTAGTTTGGTTTACATATGTTACTGTAATCGGGTACCTGTCTTTCATCAAGAGTCTCGATGCCTCAAATAGATTTGGCAATACCTCAGTACCTCTGTAGTCTTTGTCTATAGCAGCCGGTCCATATTGATAACAATTATTAATTGACAAAATTGTATTTTTATATTTAATATTAGGCAAGTCTTCAATCATTGGCTGAAAAACCGGCCATGTACCCCAAAAGTGCCAAGATGCAGCTCCTGCAAAACCAACCACCCTGTCGCTATCGCAAGCAACAGCTAAGCTTCTTTCTTCTTCCATTAATCTTTTTAATTTATTATCAGAAAAGAAAGTTGTGATAAACCCATCAGGTCTGTCTTCTTCGCTAATTGAATCCTTGTGATATTTTTTCTCAAGCAAAATAATACCCGGAATATCCTTCAGCTCGGCTTTTCTGTATTCCATATTCTCCTCCTAAAACTCAGTAGCTTATATATTTGTTTACTGCAAATTATATATTTAAACAATTACAATTACTAAAAAAATATCTTTAATATAGGAGTTGCCTCACAACAAAAATATTATCATTGTTAATTTATTTTCCCCATTTGAGCAGTCTTCTTTCTCCTTCAAGGCTTTTTATTTCTGTTATATCCTGGCTTATTTCCAATACTCCTTTATATCTGCATTCCTCGTCACGCAATGCAAAATATTGAATAAGTACTGTTTTACCTTTTAAATTAATCCAGAATTTTGCCGAATTTTCTTTTCCAAGCTTGAAGCTTTCCACAATTTCTTCGACTATATGAACACTTTCCGGCGGATGGCAGTTATTTACGTTTCTGCCGATTACTGCGGGCGAGCGGGGAAAAATTCTGTCCTTTGGTCTCGTAAAATATCTTACCTTATTGTTTTCATCAACAAATGTCATATCCACAGGTAAGTTGTTAAATATTAAGGCAATTTCTTCAAATGTCAGCTGTCCCGTTTCAGTTTTAAATAAGCCGCTGCTGAAATCTTCTTTCTTAGTGTCTTCAGAATACTTTTCTATCGACTTATCGATAAACGGAAAATTGTATTCAAGGCTCTGCTTATGTATTTCATACCACTCTTTTTCCGATAAAACTTCACAGGCTACCGGAAATAATATAAGCTCTTCCTTTTTCTTAACCCCTAAAATTCCAAAGAATAAATTAGCTATAGCAAGATTTACTTGCTGTGCTGTTGAATTTTCGTCCTGCAAAGTTTCCTTTGTTGTTTTTAATAAGTCTCTCACCGCATCATGAAGAGACCACATTATCTTTGTTCCTTCAAACTTTGATGCTGCTTTTTCCATGTATGGAAACAATATATTTTCTTTTTTCAGATAATGGTCATTAAACTCCTCTAATTCAATTACCTTTTGAAGAATCTTTTCTTTTTTTACTTTTAAATCGTCTTCCTTTAACAGTTCTTTTATTTCATCCGTCTTTTTTGTCAAGCTGTCATTTTCCATATACATATCCTTAAGGAAATTATCATTTTTAGGCATTTCCCATTTGTGGACAGACAGGCTTTTATAAAATGCATTGATTACTTTATCTAAAAATACTAAAATTTCCTTTGACTCAATTCCTTCGTCCAAGAGATTTTTAAATACTTCAAATGCTTCCTGTGGTTTTACGTTTACAATATCATCCTTGTATTTATTATATAATTCAACACCGTTTTCATTGTTCTTTATCCCTTTCACATATTCAACAAGCGTTGCTACCCTAATATTCTCAATATCCATACTTCACCTCTTTTATTAATTTATTTAGCTGTTTGAATGAATTTGTACATATTATACGATAAATTTTAGCATTAAACAATCGGTAAAACATCATTGTACTATGAATATCGGTAAAACATCATTGTACTATGAATATTGTAAAGAAACTAAAAAAGCCGGTGACTTTTTATCACCAGCCTTTATTTTTCAATTATTCACCGCATTCATCATGATGTTGATGTTCATTACAAATTGAGCCTGTTGATTTTAGATTGCCTTTTAAATATTCTTCGGCAGCTGTTTTTGCTTCACCTCCGGCACCTGTTATTACTTCAATTCCTTTTTCATTGAATATTTCAACTGCTCCTTGCCCCATTCCTCCGGATATTATTACTTTTACTCCCATATCATTTAAAAAATTTGGAAGAAATCCAGGTCTGTGTCCGGGATTTTGTACTGAAGTACTCTTTACTATTTTATTTCCTTCCGCTTCATAAATATTAAAATTTTCACAATGACCAAAGTGTGAAGTCACCATTTCTCTTTCGCTTGCAACTGCTATTTTCATGCTAACCCTCCATTTTTTCTAATATTTCTGCTATATTGACAAATAAATTGTCCCCGTAAAGCTCAATCATTCCCTTATCGCACATGTATGCAATTTTTGGATCTATGGGAAGTTTTGCAATAACTTTCAAGCCATGATTTTTTGCTGCTTCTTCAATTTTGCTTTCTCCGAATATCTTATATTCCTTATTACAGTCAGGACATTTGAAAAATGACATGTTTTCAACTATTCCAATGATTGGCACATTCATCATTTCAGCCATTTTTACCGCTTTTTCTACTATCATTGAAACCAACTCCTGAGGAGATGTAACTACAATGATTCCATCAATCGGTATCGACTGAAATACTGTAAGAGGTACATCACCTGTTCCGGGTGGCATGTCGATAAACATAAAATCAATATCCTCCCATATAACATCTGTCCAAAATTGTTTTACCGTATTCCCAATGATAGGTCCTCTCCATACAACAGGATCTGTGGTATTTTCCAATAAGAGATTAATTGACATAACATCTATGCCGGTTTTGCTTTTGGAAGGCAGCACTCCTTCGCCGTTACCTCTTGCCTTTTCTGTTATGCCGAATGCCTTTGGTATTGAAGGACCTGTAATATCAGCATCCAATATTGCCACATTGTGATTTCTCCTGTTCATTGTTACAGCAAGCATTGATGTAACCAATGATTTGCCTACTCCGCCCTTACCGCTGATAATTCCTATTACCTTTTTAATGTTGCTTTTCGGGTGCGGCTTTTCCAAAAAGTTAGTTTGTTCTTCTTTTCTGCTGCCGCATTCCTGGCTGCATGAGCTGCAGCTTTCATTACAATTTTCACTCATTTTTTTCTCCTAATTGCTTAAAATTTTTATTGTCTCCTTATATACTTTACGCACGGCATCTCCTGCCGCACAATCGATATCAACAATTGTAAGACCGTTATTCACCGCTTCCACGGCTTTTTTGTCAAATGGAATTTCTCCGACGAATTTAATGTTGTTATTTTTGCAGAATTTTTTTATCTTTTCATTATTTTCAGTATTTGTATCATATTTATTCACGCAGACAGCTATTTTAGTATTAAACCTTTCGGCTGTTTCAATTATTCTTTTCATATCGCTAATTCCGGATAAAGATGGTTCGGCTACAATCAATACCATGCTGACACCGCTTATTGATGCAATAACAGGGCATCCTATACCGGGAGAGCCGTCGATTATTGAAAAGTCCGCATCGGAAGCAAGCCTCATCTTTTTCTTTACTTCGGTTACAAGCATACCTGAATTTCCGCTTCCCATTTTTAATTCGGCTGTTGAAAAAACCTTATAGCCTCTGTACAAGGTCATGTCACCTGCCTTATAGGGCACTAAGCTTATGGCTGAAGATGGACATAGTGCTTCACACACGCCGCATCCTTCACAATCATAAATGTTTGCTTCGTAACCATCACAGTTGTTAATTGCATCAAACCTGCAATTTTCATAGCATAAATTGCACTTAATGCATTTATTCTTATCTATTACAGCTTTATTCAATCCGTAATAATCTGAATTCTCCGGCTTTGATCCCTGTTCCATAATTAAATGCAGGTTAGGAGCATCTATATCACAGTCCGCATAGGCTTTAACATTTGACAGCTTAATAAATGCACCGGCAACGGTTGTTTTCCCGGTGCCCCCTTTACCGCTTAATATCAATAGCTGTTTCATTCATAACCTCCTGCTCTATGGATTTCAGCAATGAAGAAAATAAACTGTGATATTTTTCTTTTATTTGTGAGGCGATTTCTGCATTTGAATTTAATTTACCCAATTCATTTTCAAATGGAATTTTGCATAAAATTTTAATATTATTCTCTATGCAAAATTTTTCGGCAGGGTTTTCTCCGGCTAAGCATTTGTTTAGAACAGCTCCAAAAGGTATGTCAAATAATTTAACCAATTTATATACCATATTAAAGTTGTGCACTCCGAACAAGGTAGGTTCAGCGACCAAAATGCAATAATCTGCATTCTTTACGCTTTCCATCACACTGCAGGAGCTTCCCGGAGGACAGTCAATAAATGTATAATGTTCATCACCAATATTATTCAGCAGTTTTTTAATTATGCTTACTCCCGTTTCTTCACCGGTATTTAAAATGCCGGTATAGATAGTGGAATTATTAAAAACTCCCTCTGATATTTCCCCTATATCCTTATCACTTTCCGTAATTGCATTCTCAGGGCATAACAGCATACATCCGCCGCAGGAATGACATATATCTTCAAATACAAACACATTGTCTTTTATATATGCCAATGCATTGAATTTGCAAAATTCCACGCACCTTCTGCATCCGCTGCAACGGTCCTTATCCACCATTGGAATTTTTGCGTATACCTTTTCTCTTTTAACAATTTCAGGTTTAAAATACAGGTGTCCGTTTGGTTCTTCCACATCACAGTCAATGTAATTTGAGTTTTCGGCAACATATGTTAAATTTACGGATATAAATGTTTTACCTGTTCCGCCCTTGCCGCTTAAAACAGCAATTTTCATTTTACTTTACCCCGTGACCATGAAAGCCTTCATGTATTTCAGTTAATAAACTTAGCTTTTCTTCCTTGAAATTTTTCAAATTATCTTCTATTAAATTATTTTTGGTTTTATATATTGTTATATATGCTGCCTTTAATACCTCTGCCGCATTATCACCGCACCTTGGTGTTATCAAAACATCCGCATTATTATCTACAATAATCTGTGCTGCCTTAATACCGGCTCCGCCTTGACTGTTTGCTGCGCTGTTGTTAATAAAATCACTTTTATCTTTTTCCGTATCATAAAACATAAAATATGGTGCCCTGCCAAAAGATACGCATACATTGCCTTTAATATTCTTCTCATCGACCGGAATTGCTATTCTCATAATATCCTCCACATTTGCGGCATATGCCGATAATTGAATTATATTCTTGTAACCGGCATATGTCAATATTTTTTTACATATCATTAATACTGTGAAAATTCGAATGATATTCATTCAGTAATGATAATTTATTACCAACTAAATAAGCTATATTTTGTTCTGCATTTCCATCTTTAGCTTCATAAACAAACACTTCTGATTTTCTGAATAATTTTTCTGCATTTTCACCGCATCTTTTTGTTATTACAGATTTAACTCCGTTATCTGCAATCACTTGTGCAACTCTTATTCCGGCGCCCCCCTGTTCTAAAACAGCTCTGTTATCCAAGAATTCATATTCTTTCGTAACCGTGCTGTAAATCAGAAAATAAGGTGCCCGTCCAAGGGCATTGCTAATATCTGAATTATAGGACTTTTCTTCAATTGGAATTGCTATTTTCATTATCTATCACCAACCTGACTTTTATTGTTAATCATTTAAATCATCTAATTCCCTATCAATAATATCTATTTGCGATTTTAACAATTCTTTTTGTTTTTCCAAAAATTCTCTCTCTGTAATATCCTGTCTTGAATATCCCGGACCATATCCATATCTTGGCCCATATCCAAATCCTCTTCCTCTAAAACCCATTCCATAGCAATTTTTTCTGT
This sequence comes from Sedimentibacter sp., assembly GCA_036720515.1. GTDB lineage: Bacteria > Bacillota > Clostridia > Tissierellales > Sedimentibacteraceae > Sedimentibacter. The sequence continues at coordinate 14,824 of DAIMMU010000003.1, read as the reverse complement.
CATAAAATCTATTTCCGCAAAATCCAAAACCTCTTCCTGTCGTTGTTCCCATTCCCATTGGACCTGTTCCATCTCTACCTGGCATTTTAATTCCTCCTTTTATTATTGACATATGTCATTTATAATTTTATTATACACCATTGTTGACATATGTCAATAATGAGAATTAAAAAAGACTGCTAAATTTTTTTGCAGTCTTTTTGTTATTTTATGAATAGCCGTCATATCGATGGCACAGCCCTTGGTCATTCTAATGAAAAAGCCGATGTACAAATTATGAAAGTGAAAAGTAAAACTGATATTTTTTTATTAATTAACATATCTTATCCTCCATACATATAATCTATAATTTTTTTCATTTCATCTGATGAAATATCTCCGCTGATATTATATATGACATTTAATTTTCCCCATACAGCATGAACCTGCTCGAGATTTGTGAAAATATAATACTTTATGCCGTTTTTCTCATAAATTTCGACTTCGCCCGAATCCTTTTCAAATGATGTTTCGTCTTCAACGTTTTTAACGTGACTATTATAAATTACATAATCAAAAATAATAACTTCGCCATCATCATTTTCATAATTCAGCAATATATTTACATTGTAACTCCTTACGAATTTCTCGGCATATTTGAAGCTGAAACCTTCAGGAATCCATCCCGGCATCATTGGAGTAGGAATGAGCCCTTCAAACGCATCATCCATCCGGTCAAAGGACGAGCTGTTTCCCACATTGTCGAGTTGTCCATCACTGCTCTCATTCCGGGCATAAAGGTTGAATGTATCATCCTTCCACAATATTATCATCTTGATGGGATTGTAACCGAATGCATTTGCCACAACGACAGTTAGAGAGAAAGCAAATATAAGGCACGCTGCCACACGCACAAAGGTTTTTCCAGCAATCCGTTTATGCCTGTTCTTTTTTAAATCCGTATATTTCAGCTTTACCTCCTGCCTCATTTTTTGCAGTTTTCCGTCCGGCACATGATTCTGCCCATCCTCCAGCATTCCGATGGTTTTTATACATTCGTCGATTAAATCTGTGTCCATTGTCAAATCATCTGCACTCGAAGCCTCATGAAGTAATTTATACATTTTTTCCAATGCCTGAGCGTCACTTTCATTTTCGGAAAGTATTTTTCTTATAATATCTTTATCGCTGTCCGTACTATATTCCTGAGAATTATCCATTTCCTTCCTCACATTCCTCTCCTTTCTTTTTTCCCTATTAAATACATTGCAAAAGTCGTCGGTAATCACATAAATTTTTCAAATTTATTAATTATTTTTGGAATTATCCATGAGGCATTTTGCAATCAACTTAATTTTTCTTTTAAGCCTGTAAACTCTTGTAGTCAGTGCAGTCTTTGAAATATTGTATTTTTCCGCTAGCTCCACAGCGGGTATCTTGTTTTTGTAATAATCAACATATAAATCATATTCACCTGCATCAAGGCTTTCCAGAACTTTTATACACAGCTCATCCAAATCGCCGTGATAATCAAACAGTTCGTCAGTAACGAAATCCGATTCATTTTCCGTATCCAAATCCATGTAATCCATATTTATTTCATGCTTTTTCTTCTTATACATTTTTCTTAGGGAATAATTGACAATATTCCTAGCGGTGACATACAGCCACCCTTGAACGTTGGGGTGATTTCTCAGCTTGCTGATTTGTTTCCCAGCTTCCAGAAATGTTTCCTGGGTGCATTCCCCGACAAAATCTCGGGAATTGTCATGGCGACTCGCCATCCGCAGGCAATAGAAATAAACCTTTTCATAATATTCATCGCAAAGCTCTTCATAGAACTGCTCGTTGCTTTTATCATGCATTTTTCCATACCCCCGTCACATAAAGCCATATTTTTAAAAGCTATTATAACATATTTCGTCAAATAAGTTCAAAAATTATCCATATAATAATTATTTATTAATAACACCTTTATTAATAACATATAAAGACGGCGTTAAAATCACTCAAGGTACAACTAAATTTTAGCCTACCATAATTAAATAATTTAAATAAAATCTTAATTGAAAATATTTCAAAAATATTTGTGTGATTATAGCGGAATTTTGCAATGTAGTATATGAGAAGATAATTTTCATATAACGATACCGGTGGAAAATAATAATTTGTTAAGTAATAATTTGTTACCTTTTGAAATTAAAATCGTCTAAATACAGGGAGATATTTTTTGCTCTGTATGATATAAAAATTTGGAAGGAGGTACTATCACATAATACATATCAGAGCACCTAGAAGAAATAATGGATATGCAAATTTATATTCATTGGATTTAGTCACACATACAAAAAAAAATATTACTAAAAACAGTAATGAAAATATAAATTATTATCTATCTAAAGTAAATGCTGATAATAAACTATTGTATGAAAAAAATGAAGATGATAAAATAATAGTAATCTTGGAAGATATTAATTAGATTGTGAAAAAGATTGAAGTAAAGTAATTCCATAGCAAATGAATATTTAATCAAATCACCATCTAAAAATAAATAATCTTGAGTAATAATCTAATTGTGATATTGATTTTATTTAGTCTGTGATTTACTTGTACATGACTATGGTATAAATGAAACGATAATATAAGGGGGATTAACTAACCATGAATAAATTTTTTTTACGTGTTCTCGATTATAAAAAACCGGCATTATGGATTTTAGTTATGGCTGCCGTAATAATAATATCTGTTATAGTATTTGGAAGTAATTCAAATCCAGATGATGGCTTGAATAATGCCGGTTATGAAAAGATTAGCTCATATTTGAAAGAAGAATGTATAAATGCCTTCTCCTTATATTATGTTCTAACAGATTTTATAATATCTGATTACTATGAAGAAGCTGTTGACGAAAATATTGAAGCAATATTTTCTTACACTGTAATATATAAAAATCATGACAGGGATCCGGATACTGTACAATATATCAGTGAAACCAAGGAGCGCGGCGACAAGAATTATCAGAAATATTATGATGAATATTCGCAGCCTCAAGAGATGAATTTTTATTTTAAAGCTGTTATTGATGAAAATGATGAAATTACCTTATTTTCTAAAAATCCTGAAAATGAAAGACAATGGGAAGAAACAGAGATGTCTGATTTTGTTATAGGAAAAATCACGGAAAGACATGAATCGGAAAAGAGAGAACTCTATGAATCAAGAGAAAACAATATTGCAAAATATATTTCTTACGATTATTGCGGCAGGTCAATGTATATTTATGGGTTGAAAATTTTTGAAGAATTCGGTACAGAGAAATTTGGATATATAAATGAAGGCGGCGTAAGTATAACTACGAATGAAAGCTTGAATGAAAATGTATTGGAATTTTTTATAAGTGTTTCTACAGGTTCTCTACCTGCCACCGGCTCCATTGTCGGTCCTGATGTTCGTTTTAAAATGGACCTTGACACAAATGAAATTGTCGAAAAAGAGTTTACACCAGCGCCAAACTATGCCGAAGTTGCAGAACGTATTCCTGAACTTATTAATCCGGATTCTATTCAGTACAGTAAAAAGGTGATTGAATTGAGTGATGAACGGTTGATAGAAATCGGATTATATTTTAAGGAATATATCATGGAAATAGAAAAAAACAAATAAGAAACATAAAACTGAGGTTAACATGATACGATTATTTCAAATGCTAATAAAAAAGAATGTGATTTTTATATTCATATCAATGGCTTTTATTGTTTTAATCTTGAACGGATGCAAAAATAACAAAAATACCGATATTGCCGACACTGTAAAAATTAACTTCAGCTACTTGGGCAGGGATGCGGAAATAAATGAAAAAACCGACATTGACAATATAATATATATTATTTCTCAAATGAAAAAACGTCCTGCCGGAGAAGATGCGGATAGCGGTCAGATTAAAGGATATTTTACTCTGGAAAAAGGGATGCAGGTTCCTTTTAAAATAACCGACCATACAATCGTTATCGGTAATTTTGAATATTATACTCAAGTCTTTTATGATATACTATGGAAAGTATTTTCTGATTATATATATGATATAGGTTTTATTATTGATAAACTTAATAAAGGCAATATGACAAAGTTAACCGCAAAAGATACGGGAGACTTATATATTTTAAATGATCCTGAAAAATCAGAGCTTACCAAACTATTGTCCAATTTTAAACCGATAGAAACAGGTTCGGGTTTATTTATTGAATATCCTTTTTATGAAATATTCATAGAAACGGGTAATAACAGTACAGTCAAGATTAGTATCGCCGACAACGGGTCAATAGCTATAGAAGATAACCTAATTTGTTCATATTACGGCTCAACAGACGATCTTTGGATATACGTATCCGCATTGCTTCCCGTTGAAAAAAGCAAGGATAAGAATAGTATATTGTATTTGTTTAATTATTCAAAACTTACTGTAAATAATACTGTTTACAAGGGCGAATATGTTTATAGAGTAACCGGGATAGTTAGAGTTTTAGTTGAAGAAATAGAAGAAACAGAAGAAATAGGAAGCGAGTACACTGAGACATCAGAAAAAATTGAGTTAGTGTTTACTATTTATGATGAGACTTATAATGTAGATATTTACGAAAATTATTTCACATATTTAGGCAATAGATATGTATCGCCTGGTATTTACAATAAGATTGTGAGTGCCCTTTCTACCGGATAAGTTCTTCTATAAAGGATTGAATGCAATTTAACCAATTAGTGTAAATTTACTGTAGGAGGGGGAGGTGTCCCCTCTCAAGTACGGGGACATTCCTTTTACCTTAAAGACTTACCCTATAGTAAAGGTGTGTCCCCCTTCCTTATATCTTCTCTATCTCTTTTACATAAATATCTTCATAAGTATCCAAGCCTGTTACATCCGCCGCCAAATCGGTCAATGGAACTATGTCGCTTCTGTCTATATATTTTATGTCGAATTTACGGTTTAAAGCCATAAGCTGTTTAAAACCGGCTGATACTCTGTTAATGAATGAGTATACTCCCACAGCACCCGTTGGCAAATCTTGCGCATTGTCATAATAAAGCTTCAATTCTCTTATATCGGCAAAAATTTCCTCCTTTGTACTTCCGAAGCCTTGATATTCTATGGGTATATTGCCTGCTTCTATCAATTCCCCTATTTGTTTTCCTACCATTGCGGCAGCCATTGCCGCTCTTCCGACAGCAACAAAATTAATATATGGTGCACCTAAAGCCAATCCCTTAAATATTTGGTCTTCTAAAGCAAAGCCACCTGTGATGGCAACTTGAGGCAAGTTATATCCTTTTTCGTCCATTCTCTTTAAAATATCATAGAGCATACTTTCTAAATTAACGGTTGGCATTCCCCATTCATTCATCATTTTAACAGGGCTGTTGCCTGTACCTCCGCCGGCACCGTCAAATGTAACTAAATCTACTTTATTTTCTGACGCAATTTTCAGAATTCTAATTGTATCTTTTGGATCGAATGGACCTGTTTTAAAGCATATACGCTCTGCCCCCAATTCTCTTAAATGCTCAATGCGGTTTTTGAGAATTTCTTCATTCCACATAGGAAGCTTCCCAATTTTTTCAAATATAGAACCTTTCCCATTTTTGAAGTTTTCAGCTACTATTGGATCTGATGGATCAGGATAAACTAAATATCCCTTTTTCTGAAGCTTCAAAGCCTCTTCTAAAGAATTAATCCTTCCCATTCCCTGAATTCCTTTTGCAGCCTGAGCAAATTTCAATTCTACGGATTTTACGCCTAATTTTGGTATAACATAATCTAAAACTCCCGAATTTTCATCGTCATAGTTTGCCTGCATGATGATATCACCATATCCTCGGCTGTGTTTTCTAAAGTCGTTTACCATTTCTTTAACTAAAGGAGACGATACTACTTTACCGTTTTCCAAAACTAAGTTTTTATCATTCGGAATAGCATCTTCACCTATTACTACCGATACTCCGGCAAGGGCTGCCCCTATATAGTAATCCTTCCAGTTTAACTTTGCCATGGCAGGCAAAATAATGGGCATTTTCATTTTTACCTTGTTTTTTATCCCAAATTCAGTTTCAGTTTTAACTTTTGGATATGTAGCTTCATCAGCATCCTCTTCACACCCGACAGCTCCAAATACTCTGCCATTAATAGTGAAATGTGAAAAATCCAGCGGATAATCTTTTTCGGAAGCAAATTGATTCATATCTCTGCGATACGGATAAGTTGCTTCAGAGCCTCTCACCGCAGATAATCCTATTTCACAGGTACCGGTACAATTAGCAGTGCAAACCGCGCACATTCCGGAAAATGGGGATACGTTTTCCGGAGTCCTCATTTTTGTATGAGTTAAAGTACTTCCTAAAGCAGGGCTGTAAGACATAATATACCTCCAAATTTATTTTATATATTAATTATATCCCTAATATGACATACGTCAATAACAATTTAGTATTTATTTAACTACTTTTGACTATTTGCAATTATATTAAAAAAATATAATACTTGTATTAAGAAATTTCAAGTGCTATAATTTTTATAAATTATAAATAAATACTTAAGGTTAATCATACTTAAAACACGACATTGAAACAGACTCATTATATGAATGAGTCTTAAATTTTGGAGGAATAATGGGTTCAATTACATTACTTTTCACATCCTTAGGTCTGTCAATGGACGCATGTGCCGTATCAATCTCTAACGGCATGTGTTACGGTAATATACAAAAAAAACAAATACTTTCAACAGCTTTTGCCTTTGGTTTTTTCCAAGCATTTATGCCTGTTTTAGGCTTCTTTATCGGTTCCGCATTCAGTGATGCCATATATAATTTGGATCATTGGATTGCACTTATTCTTTTGGGGGTTATTGGGGGGAAAATGATAATTGAGGCAATTAAAGAGTTAAAATATCCGGAGGCATGTTTGACAAGCTCAAAAAACCTAACATCAAAGACCTTGCTATTGCAAGCTATTGCAACAAGTATCGATGCATTGGCGGTAGGCGTCGGATTTGCGGTAATGAAGGTTAATGTATTAAATGCTGCACTTTCAATAGGTATAATCACTTTTATTAATTCAATAATTGGTTGTCATTTAGGGAAAAAATTTGGTGAGTTATTTAAACAAAAGGCAGAAATTCTTGGGGGTTTGATATTAATAGGGATAGGAATTAAAATATTCATAGAACATACAATATAGTATAAAGCAGGCATAAACCTGCTTTATTCTTTTAATTTACCCACTCTGTTTTTAATATAATAGTAAAAATCCGTCATATCAGGTGGGTGTTCTGCCTCTTCACGGCATACAAAAGTGGGGCGTTGTTGAATTCCACAGCAAATGTATGGCGGACATTCCTCTTCCTCTTCTTCTTGACCGGGACAGTTTACTGATACAGGACCGCTTAATGCATCAACTTTAAATTCTATTGGAATCATAATGCAAAGTTTCTGGCTAATACAAAATTTGCATTTACTTTTTTTATTCCATGCTCCGCAAGGTATCGGTATGAGGCAAGGTTCTTCAATACATTCAATAATTGCTTCACCTAAATCAACATATGGTTCGACTGTTATAGGCACGGATAAATCTACATCCTGATAAACCGTTACATCGCATCCATCTTTGCTGCATTCTTCTATATCATTTCCATATTTATCTTTAAACATAACAATCTCCTTTTAAGCTTATTAATTAACATTTATGTAAATTTATAAGCTTAGTTTTAATTAATTATAATTGCAGACAATAAAGCTTTATATATTTTATGTTTGATAATGAGCTTAGTTACTAATAATACAACTTTTCTATATATACAATATTTTAACTGAAAATTCAATATTCATATTTACTGACATCCACAACATATAATTAAAAAAACATATATAATAGTTAGTTTAGATGTAAAGTTTAAAAGCACAAAAATTATTATTTTGAGATTGGGGGATTAGAGTTGGGTAAGAAATTTATTATTACTTTTGCAGGTGACACAAGTATAGGAGACCGGTATATTCAAAGGTCAAAGATGAAAGAGTTATTTCAAAGGCTTGAAAGTTATCCTGAATCTTTTTTTAAAGAAATTAAAACAATTATTAATGACAGTGACTATTTAATTCTTAATCTTGAGACAGTTTTAGCAGATAATCCGGAAATTGTATTTATAGACAAAAAATATCCAAATAGCGATAAAGCAGAACGTTTGCTAAAATTGTTTAAAAGTATCGGAGTCACTGCAGTAAGTCTTGCTAATAATCATTCCATGGATTTTGGTTCTAATATCATGTTAAAAACTAAAGAATTATTGCAAGAAAATAAAATACAGACATTTGGTGCAGGCAAAAACCTTGAAGAGGCAGAACAACCATACAAAATAACTTTAGTCGGAGAAAGAAGCAAGAAAAATATTTATATAATAGGTGGTATGAACTCTTCAAAACGCTATCTAAAGGATTATAACTTCTTTGCTTCTGATGAAAGTCCGGGAATTAATTCATTAAATTTGAAAAGAATGCATCAACTCATTAAAAAAGTTCGCCATGAAGATCCCGATTCATTAATAATTATGTTTTTACATTGGCAAGGCATAGATTACCAATTTGCTTCTGAAAACAAAAAAATTCGTGCCACATGTTCTAAATTAATCGAATATGGCACCAATTATATAATCGGACACGGTCCCCACATATTAAATAATTTTGAAAAGATCGAATCAGGGACTATTGCCTATTCTATCGGAAATTTTGTTTTCAACTCAAAAGGTCGTTACAAAAAATTTGAAGCTCTACCCTATAGTGCTATAGCTAAGTTGCAATTTGAAGAAAATGAATATGGCTGGAATATTGAATCTCGTTATTATCCTATTATTACTGATAATAAAATTACTAATTACACGACACGATCGATAAATGAATATGAATATGGAAATCTATTAAAAGTGCTGTCTGAAGAAAAATTTCATAATTCCAAATTAAATCTTAATCTTAATCTTAGCAAAGATTCACTAGGGTTTTATTTTTCCGTCAATATAGATAACCCTGAATTATCACCGACTTCACAAGACCAAAGTGCTAATTTTAATATCAATAGTCTGATATTAAAAAAACCTAACGAATACAAAAATGAGATATTCTCTACAAGTAATCTTTTAGCCTCTGAGTTTGAAAAAAAGGGATACACCTCTAATCGTATTGGAAAATACCTTGTTGTTAAGATAGAAAAAGAAAATATTGTATTCCTTGAAACAGAATCATCCTACACATCCTTAGTAGGAGCACGAATAGTTAAAGACAAAACTATGACGAAAAAATTTCTAAAGATTGCCGCTCTTAATGTTATGGAAGGTATGAGTTTCTCAGTAAATGAAAAAGAAAAGGCTTACAACTATGCAATGTCGTTACCTGCAAGTGTTATTAAACCTGCTGACGGTAATAAAAGCAGAGGTGTTACCGTTGGGGTAAATAATAGAGAGGAATTTGAAAATGCATGGAACAATGCTGCTTCAGTTACTAACAGTAAAATATTAGTTGAAGAACAATTTGTTGGCGGCACAGAAGCGAGATACTTAGTTATAGGAGGTCATTGTGCAGCTGTTTTTTCTTGTATTTCTCCTTATATTATAGGTGATGGAATTAATACAATTGAAGAATTAATATATCTTAAAAACAAAATCAGATTAAAAAATCCGCATTTAAAAAACAGGTTGATTAAAATAAATAAATATCGGTTATCTGTTATTGACAGTCAAGGGTATACCCTTTCAAGTATACCTGATAAAGGTGTAAAAGTTACTATAGATTGGAAAAGTTCAGTTGCAACAGGAGGAGATAGTATAGATATAACAGATGAAACGCATATTCTATACAAAAGGCTTGCTGAAAAAGCTGTTAGTTCAATTCCTAATTTAGATATCGTCGGGGTAGACATAATCGCATGTAATCATTTCCAAGAGCCTAAAAATAACAACTACACTATAGTCGAAATTAACACTAGACCGGGAATAGGGGGACATCATTACCCTCTTTATGGCAAGCCAAGAAATGTTGCAGGTATTATTGCAGATTATTGTATTAATAGAGCACTTAAAGAAAGGGATGAATCTAATGGTAACTAAAGATATACTTTTAGAAGCAATATATTTAACAAAAAATAATTATTATAAAAATGTAGTTAAAAAAAACGGGAAATATATTTATTATTATTCACCTGAACAAAATAAAACGGAAAAAAAGTATAATATCTTGCGGCATGCAGGTACAACTTATTCAATTTTAGAAACTTATGAATTAATGCCTGATGATGAATTGTTGAAAATACTTGAATCAGCAATCAATTATATGGTTGGAAAAGTAAAAGATTTTAAAATCAATGAAAAAGAAGTCAGTGTAGCAGTTGAAAAGGATACAATAAAATTAGGCGGAAATGCACTTACCATTATTATGCTGGCAAAATACACTGAAATTACAAAAAATTTTGTGTATATGGAATTAATGCAAAGAATGGCTAAATACATTTGTGAAACCCAAAATAAAGCCGGAGAATTTATTATTCAGAAACAACGATACTCTACTAAAGAGATATATAAATTCAAATCAGAATATTATCCCGGAGAAGCAATACTTTCATTAATCCGTTTATATCAATTGGACGGAAATAAAGATTGGCTCAACAGTGCCGAATTGGCATCCTGCTATCTCATTAAAACTCGTGATAAACACGCTGATGTAAACACAATTATCCATGATCACTGGCTTTTGTATGCATTAAATGAATTATATCGTGAAAAACCGCATGATATTTATATTGAACATGTATTGTTGATTACAAAGTCAATGATGAAAAGTCAAATCACCGGTAATATTGAAAATCCTGATTGGAACGGAGCGTACCGCATACCGCATATACGTCTTGAATCAACTCCTACCGCCTGCCGCAGCGAAGGTCTGTGTGCTGCATATAATTTATTGCATGATTATGGCTATGTTACAGAATCTTCAAAAATCATAAAATCAATTAAAGAGGGTATCCGATTTCAGTTACAAAATCAGTTACGACCGGAATCCGTGGTTTCTTACAAAAATAAAAAACTATGCTTAGGAGCCTTTAAGAGAGGAATAAATTGTCATGACTTAAGGATTGATTTTACTCAGCACAATATATCAAGCTTAATTGCTTATTATAAAATATTATTAATTTAAATTAACTTATTATATTTTAAGGGGCTGTGTATGCAGCCCCTTTATTTTATTATACTTCCATTAAATTATAACAGTGGTCCCGCCGTTTTGTGGGCAATCTTGGCACCCTTCTTCACTAGTTGCAACTAAATTTACACAAGCATTACCACCTACAGCTTCAACATCAATATCTACAGGAATTTCCGCACATACCCTGCGTCTTACATAGAAAGTTATTTCTGTGTTACATTCAGTAGGACATGGTACAAACGATACAGTGGCATTTCCGCAGCAGGTTACTTGAACCGGTCCAACATCAGCACTGGCGGTAACTGTCACCGGTACGCATACATCAATTGTTTGGAAAACTGTGGTGGAGGTGCAATCACTTTCTTGTAGGACTTCTATTTGAACAGCTTGCTCTCCATAAACATTACCAAAAGCATCTACAGCACTGATGAAAAAGTCATACACTCCCGGCGGGGTGCTTAGTGGAACTCTTAACACTAACTGAAATACAATGGGATCTGTGGTAGAACCTGTATAAGATTCAGGTGTGACTGACTCAATCCAGCCTTCGAAACCCTCTGTTGCAACAAGTGTAAGTCCTGTTACAGTTGTAAGGGTTGACGTAAGGGCATCATAAACATCATCAACAAAAGTGTCTGAAGTAATCACAAAAGCTTGCCCTCCGGTCAAGCTGCTCCAATGAGTCCAATAATTAAGGTAAGTCGTTCTTGCGTGTGCCTCAATCAAAGTAACTTTATTTACAGCCATTTCTGCCAGAACAATTTGCAAATCAAGATCATCAGGGGTAAACATTATTTCATCTCTTCCGGGGTCGCCTCCCGTTGAAAAAACTCCGGTTTCACCCGGCACCCCTTCATTTACATCATTATCATGAGGGATGTCATCAGCAAAGTTAATTAATATCCGCCTCGAACCTTCCCTCCATGCAACAGCGGGATTAGCGTAACTTTCATATAAAATTCTCGTATAATCCTGCGGAGAATCTGCACCATCTCCCATTACTAATCCATTAATCTTATTTAATACTGCTGCAGTGTCGTTTGTAATTGGTTGTTCAAGGCTATAGGCATAATCTCCAGGAGGCCAGCCATATTGTGCGGAATACCCAAAGCTTGTATAATAATGTGGATAATCCATATAAGAAACCACGCCGTAGTTTATATCACTTCCCAATGTTTCCAATTTGGCAATAAGATCCGCAGTTTTTGATTTAGCTGTACCTATGATACCGGACATACTGCCTGTCAAATCATAAGAAAAAAGTATATCAAGTTTTTCTGGTGCAGGCGGTATTGTTACTGTTTTAGTTTCAGTGATACCCTTACCAGGTAATAATGTTGCCGTTAAAAATAAAGGTGTAAGCATATTTATCACTCCATGATATTATATTATTTTTTTTAGAATTACTAATAATAAGATATGACATTGTATTAAAAATGTTCAAGCTATAATTAGTAAATTGTCGATTTTTAGGATTTTTCCTGCAAAAAAACTGTTACATTATGATCTTTAATCATTAATGCAACAGCCCTTAATTAATTTATGCTTTTAAACTTATTCTAAAAATTTGGTGTTTGTGGGCAATCTAGGCACTCTTCTTCACTTGTTGCAACTAAATTTACACAAGCATCACAACCTACAGCTTCCACATCAATATCTATAGGAATTTCTGCACATACCCTGCGTCTTACATAGAAAGTTATTTCTGTGTCACATTTAGTAGGACATGGTACAAAAGATACAGTGGCATTTCCGCAGCAGGTTACTTCAACCGTTCCAACATCAGCGCCGGCAGTAACTGTCACCGGAACGCATACGTCAATTGTTTGGAATACTGTTGTCGATTCACAGTCGTCATCGTCGTCATCGTCGTCATCGTCGTCATCGTCGTCATCGTCATCATCATCGTCGTCATCATCATCGTCATCATCGTCATCATCATCGTCATCGTCATCGTCGTCATCGTCGTCGTCATCGTCATCATCATCGTCATCATCATCGTCATCGTCATCGTCGTCATCGTCGTCATCGTCGTCGTCATCGTCATCATCATCGTCATCATCATCGTCATCATCGTCATCGTCGTCATCGTCGTCATCGTCGTCATCATCGTCGTCATCGTCGTCATCATCGTCATCGTCATCGTCATCATCATCATCGTCGTCATCGTCATCATCATCATCGTCATCGTCATCATCGCCGCAATCCGGTCCACACAAATTTTCGCCGATATGATTTACTATGCTTTGTCCACCTTGTTGAGTTGCAGCGACAATAAAACTAGGTCCGATGTCAAAATTTTGATCTAATGTTATGCATACAACCATAACATCACCTTTACTACCAAGTTCATGATTAATCATTATACCATATATGCCATTTAACGTTGTAATTTCATAATTTGGATTTAAAACTTCTTTGCCATTTATAGAAACAGTAACATTAACAATGTTAGCTGCAGTTATTTTTTCACATAAACCTAATAACCAGTATTTTAAATCCGGATTATTTTCATTTTGGGTTACATTATAACAAAAAACCGTAGACAGATTATTATCGGTTGGTGATGTTTGAGATATTGTAACAATTGTTTTTCCACTAGATTTAAAAACAATTGTATTTGAACATTCTTGTCGAAATAACATATTATCCATTTTTCATACTCCCTTATTTATTAACCAATAGGTTTTTATATAATATAATATGATATTTAAATAGATTGGATACAAATATAAAAGTAATATGGCGAAAAACAATACAATATGAAATACTAATATCTTGGCTGCAAAACGAAAATTGTTATGTACCTAAAAAACACCTTTTTATATAAGCATAAAAAGGTGTTTTTAACCAAGTTTTATTCTTCTTCCTCTACCTCCGGCTCATCCCAGTTGTGGTACACTTCCTGGACGTCGTCGTTATCTTCCAACGCATCTATAAGTTTTTCAAGGCTTTTTAATGCATCTTCATCTTCAACCTTCACATAGGTTTGGGGAATGTACATAATATCACCCTTGATATTATCATACCCTGCTTCCTTTAAACCGTTTAAAACTTGGATAAATTCTTCTGGCAGGGTTGTTATTTCATAGCTGTCATCTTCGGTTTCAAAGTCTTCGGCACCTGCCTCAAGTGCTGCCATCATTAATTCTTCTTCATCGATTTTATCATTTAAATCGATGGATATAACACCCTTTTTGTCAAACAAATAGCCTACGCATCCCGTTGTTCCCAAGTTCCCGTTATATTTTGAAAAATAGTGCCTAACATCTGCCGCAGTTCTGTTTTTATTGTCGGTTAAGCATTGAACCATAAATGCTGTCCCGCTTGGTCCGTATCCCTCATATGTAATTGTTTCAAAGTTTTCTCCCGATGCTGCCGCAAGTCCTGCTTTAATTGCTCTGTCTATATTGTCATTAGGCATATTTTGTGCCTTTGCTTTTTCAATTGCTGTTGCCAATGATGAATTATAGCCGGGGTCTGCCCCACCTTCTCTCACTGCTACGGTTATTGCACGGGCAAGCTTAGTGAATACTTTTCCTTTTAATGCATCCTGCTTACCCTTACGATTTTTTATATTACTCCATTTTGAATGTCCTGACATTTTTTCCTCC
>DAIMMU010000117.1:0-7952 GCA_036720515.1 Sedimentibacter sp. | reverse complement strand
TGCAGTTTCTCCAAAACATTCTGAAATTCTATGGGAGTAAGCTGCCAGCAAGCCTGAAATTGTAACTAAAATGTATATATATCCCATATAATGAGGCTCAATTTTAGAACGCAGATACTGGAGCTGATTTAGAAAAACCGTAATAGTTTGGTTGCTTTCTTCAAGCAGAGCAGCAGCAAACAGAAACATAATAAATGATTTATTCTGTACAACAGCCGAAGAAATTTCCTTTATTTGTTTATTAAACTGAATGCGATGTATTGCCTTGGGCTTAACTTCATTGAGAAAAAGAGAAAGCAGCATAGCTATACCATAGGATATAATTGTAAGAAAAGCAGCTAATTTGTAGTCATCTCTTATGATAACAGAAAATATTACCGAGGCACAAATTAATCCGGTTGTACCCATAGCTTCATATATTCCAAATACTTTCTGACTTTCATTTTCATTCACAGATAGGTACAAGTAGGCTGAATCACAACCCGAAAGTCCTGAGATAACAATTGATAAAATAAGCCTTTCCGCAAGAAACAAGAAAAAGGTATCCGCTTTCCAAAATATTATCTTTGATATAAAGAAAAGAATATTACACATGATTATGGTTTTTTTATAACCTATTTTGTCTGATACATAACCCCATGGTACTTCAAGCAAAATCATAGTAATTAAAGATATGCTTTCAATTAATGTAATATCAAACACGGAAATCCCCTGTGCCTGACGATATAATGTGGCTATCGGCCCATAGAATACCAAACCCTGCAAAAAAGCAACAGCATAGAGCAAATGTATATTGATTTTTCTGTTGTCCAATTTAAAATCCTCCAATTAATTTTTCGCATGACAAAAAAACTTTTTATTGCCTAAAAATTATTGGTTTTTAAATTGGAGTATTCATATGCTGCCTCTATCTTTTATTTAAATAATCTATGTGACACAAAATGTTATGATTCAATTATACTATCATCAACAAATTTATGGAAATAATATTTTTTATTCAAAGAAACCATACAGCTGTTCCATTTGCTCATAAGTGAGCATTCCTACATAATAGCCTATAACTTCACCCTTTTTGTTTACGGCAATTGTAGTCGGAAATGAACGAACGCTGTAAATATCCGCAACATTCATGTCCTCATCCAATAAGACAGTAAAACTTAAGCCGTTTTCATCCATGAATGTTTGAATCTTTTCCTTTTTTTCACCCACATTAACTGCCAATATTAAAAGGTCATCCGCATATGTATCCTGGAGCTTTTGCAAATCGGGCATTTCTATTACGCAAAATCCGCATCCTGTATACCAGAAATTTAAAATTACATTTTTATCTCTCATGTCGCTTAGTTTTATCTCGGAATCGTCTATTGATTTTAATTCAAAGTCCGGCGCCATTACAGGTTCTTTTGCTTCTTGTGTATCTTTGTTATTTGTTTCCTGCACCTTATCGTCGGGAGCGACATCTTTGTCATTGACTGAGCATCCTGTAATCAACAATATTGACATAATTATAATTAATATTTTTTTCATAATACTCTCCTTTATGAATGCTGATACCCAGGCAAACACATTTTAATCAATAAATTTAACACCCTCTTTAATTGTCTTTGTTTTAAAGGTATTCGGATAAATTTTTGAAGCAGTCCTATATGCATTATTTAGGCATGTATTGTCTTTAAAAAAGGCAAATACCGCCGAGCCTGAACCAGTCATTATGGAAGATACTGCTCCGTTGTCGAGCATTAGCTCCTTAATGCCGATAATTTCAGGATGGTATTTTTCCACAACCTTTTCCAATGTGTTTGAAACACTCAATGCTGCTTTCTCATAATCACATGATGCTATATAATTTAATATATTGCTTTTGGAATAAGAATTATAGCAATCCGGAGAAAGGTTATTGTAGACAAATGATGTCGACATTGAAAATTCAGGCTTAATTATCAATATATCATTCCATTCAAAATCATTTAATCTTGTCAATTCCTCACCTATTCCTTCTGCAAGATAAGTTCCTCCCATGATGCAAAAGGGTATGTCTGCGCCTATTTGCAACCCAAAGCCGCACATTTCTTTTTCAGATAGGTTAAGTTCCCATATAACATTTAAACCCTTTATGACAGCGGCTGCATTTCCGCTGCCTCCTGCCAAGCCTGCTTCTGCGGGAATTCTTTTATTAATGTATATGTGAATGCCTGAATTTATGCAGAAAGCCTGCTTTAATAACAACGCAGCCTTATAACAAGTATTTTTTTCATTTACGGGTATGGATACATCAGAGCATTCAATAATAATTTTATTCTCATTTATAGAATTAAGAACAATTTCATCACAAATATCAACTGATTGCATAACAGACTGTATCAGATGATAACCATTTTGAAGTCTTCCTTTAATATCTAAAAATAAATTAATTTTACCGTATGAATATAATTTTAGCATAGCTTTTCCTTGAAGTTTTTCAACATTATACAACATAATCCTTTTTCTAACAACGAATTTTATAATTAATTTGATTTTTTATGTTTAATATAATGAATATTGGGTATAAAATAAATATAACATAATACTTACGAAAGAGGTGATTCCCCCAAAAGCAGAAGTAGAAACAGCGAATGAATAACACCCGGTTTTCAGGTGTGAAATTGATGAAAACCGGGTGTTATTTTTTTATTGGGGGCATTCACTATTGAATTACCTTCTGAGGATATCCATCAATAGAGGTGTGTTCCTCTACTATGTCAAAATAAGTTCTTTTTAGCCAGTACAAAGCCTGCGACACCTGCAGAAGCAAGTGAGATTCCAACAACTATCCAAAATCCATATGGGGAATTTGAAAAAGGAAGATTTGCAAAGTTCATTCCGAACAAGCCTGAAAAAATTGCCGGTATAGCCATCAATATGGTTATGGATGTTAATAGTTTCATAACTATATTCAGATTATTTGATATGAGAGAAGCAAATGCATCCATTGTACCGCTTAGAATTCCGCTGTAAATTGTAGCCATTTCAATAGCCTGCTTATTTTCAATAATTACATCTTCAAGCAAATCTTCATCCTCGGAATATTTTTTAATTATATTAATTCTAAGTATTTTTTCCAAAACTATTTGGTTTGCTTTAAGTGAAGTATTAATATATACCAATGATTTTGTTAAATCCAAAAGCTGTATAAGCTCTTTATTTTTCATTGATTGATGCAGCTGCTCCTCAATATAATTGCTCATTCTGTCAATTTGTCTCAAGTATAGCAAGTATCTTTGTGCATTCTTATATAGTATCTGATATAAAAAACGGTATTTTTTATATGTGTAGAAAGTACGAATGCTGTTTTTCTCAAATTGGTCCAATACAATTGAATTTTTTAGACATACAGTAATTATGTTTTTATCGGTAATTATAATTCCAAGTGGAAGTGTTTCATAAATAATGTGGTCATCTTGCTTTTCAACATATGGGGTATCCACCAATATTAAAACCTGACCTTCTTCTGATTCCAAACGTGCACTTTCTTCATCGTCCAATGCTGCTCTTAAGAAATCTCTTTCAACAGACAGCTTTTCTTCAATGAAGTCTAATTCTTCGCTTGTGGGATTAACTAAGTTAATCCATGCACCATCTTCAATTTCTTCCAATTTGAACAGGGTGTCTTCAATCGATTTGAATATATCAAGCATTTTTCACCTCAATTTAATAATAGATTTTCTCTATTACTAAATTGAACTATTATTAGTAATAGAGAAGTATTCAGTTAATAGATTTTTGACCGTAGGGACCTCGTCCATTACCTCACATCCTTTTCTTTTTTATCGCATTAATAATAATAGTATATTTTATTTTATTTTGCAAGTTAAATATACCGTAATTCACGGTAATTTATCGCAAATTAAAGATAATGCACATAATTTCTATATTAATGGAAAAGATATTAACAAATGAATAATATTTTCCCATTTTTCATTAAATTTAGCATAGAAGGTGATTATTTGACCATAAGTTCCGTTACAAAAGTAAAGGGAGCAGTTGAAGACTGTGTTGGGAAGAAAGTAAAATTCAAGATAAAAAAGGGCAAAAGCAGGTCTCAATTCAGCGAAGGAGTAATTTTAGATACTTATCCTTCAATTTTTACAGTCTTTATTGAAAAAAAAGATTTTAAAAGGGTTGTGTCTTTTAATTATATAGATATTTTAACTAATAATGTTGAATTTTTTGTATGTGATGAAAAGGAGACAAGAATTGGATAGTATATATTAATAGCGAAGCATTATTTATTAAAAATTAATTAATAAATGAAGTTTCGCTATATTTTTTTGTTAAAATTTGATATACTGCAATAGTAAAAACTTAATAATATTTTATATTAGTTCATTGATTGGGAGAAGTTAAGTGAAGTTATTTTCAAAATTAATTTGGTTTTTAATTGCAGCGTTAATTATATTCTATACATATGCACGATTTATTGAACCTGTGTTATTAACAGTTCAATATGAAAATATATACAGTGATTCATTAAGTGATAAAAATATAAAAATAATTCAATTTTCAGATACACATATATCTGAATTTTTTGATGTGGACAATTTGAAAAAGACAGTTAACAAAATAAATAATGAAAATCCTCATATTGTTATATTTACAGGTGATTTGATAGACCAATACAATAAATACGAAGATAGAGACAATATACATGAAATAGGAGAGGTATTAAGTGAAATAAATGCTCCTTTAGGCAAATATGCAATATACGGAAACCATGATTACGGCGGAGGTGCGGAAAACGTGTATAGGCAAATCATGGCTGATGGCGGTTTTGAACTGCTTGTAAATGAAAAAGCAAATATAGAAGAGTATAACATAAATATTATAGGGATGGATGATTCCATCTTCGGCACATTCGACAAAGAAATTATAGTCAGCTATTTAGATGAAGATTGCTTTAATATTATACTGAGTCATGAACCGGATGTGGCTGAACATTTTCTTGAATATAATGCAGATTTATTTGTATGCGGCCACAGCCACGGAGGGCAGGTAAATCTTCTGTTTATTAATTATACACCCCCCTTGGCACAAAGGTATGTGAGAGGAATGTATGCTATTGATAACTACAGGCAGACAAAAATATACGTCAATGTAGGCTTGGGAACGTCAAAAATACCAATGAGATTTATGGCAGCACCTGAGCTGACCGTTTTTACACTTAAAAACAAACAATAAAAAGATCATCACAAGAAAAACTTATAGTGACGCACTATATCATACTTATCTGCTATAATTGTCTGTGAAAGGAGAGCGGTTCATGCATTATGCAGACTATAAAACAATACTCTCTCCCAAAAACGGGATGAACATCTATCGCGGCTGCACCCACGGCTGTATTTACTGCGACAGCCGTTCCGCGTGCTATCAGATGAAGCACGATTTTGGGCTGGCGATTCAGACCAAATCCGCACGGATTCTGCGCGATATGGATTTGCTGACTGCTATCAATTCCAAGACTAAATGTGTTGTGGAAATGACATTGACTACTTACGATGAGGATTTATGCCGAATTATCGAGCCGAATGTGTCATCCACTGCCGAGCGTCTTGCCGTGCTTGAGACTATGCGGGATGCAGGGATACCCACCGTGGTGTGGCTGTCGCCAATCCTGCCGTTTATCAACGACACTGAGGAAAATCTTCGAGGTATTTTAGATTATTGCATCCGGGCAAAGGTGCGCGGAATTATTTGCTTTGGCTTTGGTGTTACACTGCGGGAGGGTGACCGGGAGTATTTTTACAGTAAGCTAGATGAAAATTTTCCGGGAATGAAGCAGAGGTATGTCAAAACCTTTGGCAACAGCTATGAATGCAGCAGTCCGAATAATGATAGCTTGTGGGCTGTATTTGAAGATGTTTGTCAAAAGCACGGCATCATCTATAACGCGAACGAAGTGTTTGCTTATCTTCATCATTTTGAAGAAAAGGAGCGGCAGATTTCTCTGTTCGGTGATTTATAATGCAAGTGAACCATCCGCTTGTGACTATATATGTCCTGTTGAGTAAAAAGATAGTGACAGCCAAAAAGGTCAACCACCTAATAATGTGGTTGACCTTTTTTAAAATTATTGATTTTTATTTTGTGGGTACCTTCAATACCTGTTCGGGATAAATCAGGTGCGGATTTGTTATGTTGTTGTAGTCAGCCAATTCTTGATAGGTTAAATTATATTTCTCAGCTATCTTCCACAAAACATCTCCGGGGATAACTATGTAAGTTACTTCTGCCGGTGCCGGTTCAACTGGAGCAGGCACAACAGGAGCAGGCTCTTCAACGGGTTGAGGTTCAACAGGAGCAGGTTCTTCTACAACTGCTTCCAAAACCTTAATTCTTCCGGAAACATCGCTTCCTGCCGTTCCGTTAGTATTTAAATAATTTCCGAATATTTCTTCGTATGTTCCGAATTCAGCAGCCACGGGATATTCTTTGAGCATATCATATCCGTCTCCTCCGATAGCCATGAAGTCATTAACTGCCACTGAGTATTCTGCTGCCAAATCAAGAGGTTTTTCTCCAACTATAACATCCGATACCTTCGCTCCTGCTTCCTTGGCAGGGTCAAATGCGAATGTAATTCCGCTTACTTGCAGGAATGCACCGTTTGCTGCAGGATAGCCTTTTACGGAAACTTCAAGCATTGCCAACAGGTCTTCTCCCGTGATCTTCTTAACCTGAATAATATTTCCAAATGGGAATATTGCAGCAACCTTTCCTTTTGTTATATCTCCGATAGGAATATCCTCTCTTATGCCACCGCCGTTAACAAATGCTATATCAGCACCTGTTGCAGTTCTGGCTGCATCTGCTGAAAGGTTACCTAAATTTGTTTCCTTTGTTCTTACATTTTCTCTTACTCCGTCCAAATACACATCTGTCTTTGCAACCACCTTAGAAAATTCAGCCTCATTTTCCGCCTTGATTTCTTCGAGTTTTTTCTCGACATCAGCGTCCGGAGTAACATCTGCCGTATCTGCTGCCGGAAGCAGCTCTGCAGTCTTGCTTACTACTTCGCCGTCCTTTACTTCAATATTGATATAGCCTAAGGACTGACCGTAGTTTCCTGTCTGAGCAATCAATACATCATTTACAAGCATTCCTGTTTCTAATCTTGTATGGCTGTGTCCGTCAATTATTATATCAATGCCTTCTACATTTTCAGCTATTGCTTTTGAGGTAATTACAGAACTTTCATCTAATCCGACGTGCGCCAATGCAATAATGATGTCTGTTTGATCGTCCAATTCTTCAACCATTTTCTTGGATGTTTCAACTGAATCGGCAAATGTAATTCCTTCTACGTTTGCGGGGCTTGTCTTATAAGCAGTTTCAGGAGTAGTCAGCCCAAAGATACCTATTTTAACTCCTGCGATTTCCTTAATTACATATGGAGTAAATAATGGCTTGCCGTCCTTGAGAACATTTGCGCTTATCATTTCTATCGTGCTCATGTCCTTAAGCTCTAAAAGTCTTTCATAACCATAGTTGAAGTCATGATTTCCTAAGGTCATATAGTCATATCCGGCTTCTTCCAACACTCTTAATGAATTTATGCCTTTGCTTATATTAACTAAGGGCATACCATGGAGGGTATCTCCTGCATCAAGAACCAATGTGTTAGGGTTTGCAGCCTTAGCTTCTTTAATTAAAGTTGCTATTTTTGCAAATCCTATTTCTGTACCTGTTCCTACAAGTCTCGCGTGGGTATCATTAGTGTGGATAATAGTAATTTTAGTAGTTTCCGCATCTTCCGCAAATACAAAGCTGAAGCTGCTTAGAATCAATAATAGTACTAATACTAAACTTAAAACTTTTTTCTTCATATTTTCCTCCTAATTTTTTTTATTACCATACTTTAATTATATAGTGAAGGAGTTGAGATTTCAAGACAACTTTTACATTATTTATGTAAATAT
>DAIMMU010000116.1:0-8051 GCA_036720515.1 Sedimentibacter sp. | reverse complement strand
ATCCCCAAACATCTCGACAAATCGTGATTTAACTAATAAATCCAACTTGCTAATTTGTTTTTTTTTCAAGGATATTAAGTCGTTAACTTTATCTAATATTCTAGATATCCTCTTTTGTTCTTCTATTGGAGGCAAAGAAATAGACAGTTCTAAAAGTATACTTTTGCTGATTGCCTTAAATGTGCTTCCAGTGCCCTTTGAATTTAATTCAGTATGTCTACTAAGCAAAAAATAATATAAATATTTATAGTATGTAATATCTCTTTTCTCAGAAATTGCACATAGACCTCGACCTATACAACATGTTTCTACTGCTATATTTACTGCTCCGATTGGTGCTCTTACAGACAATAAAATATCATTTCTATTTGCAATTTTAGATGGTTTGTTACAATAATACCTTCTTATAGGATTAATTTCGCCAAAATCTGCATTACCTTGATAAAATGGTAATCCATCACCATGTCCATTATAGGATTTAGAATTTGGAGACTGTCCCATAGTTATTATCGCACACTCATGTAATGTTTTTTTACTCACCCAACATCCCCTCCAGTTCTTTCAAACCTTTAGTTATCTGTTCTTCCATTTCCTGAATTTCTTTTAGGATCTTAATTGGTGCCGGGTATTCTTCCGATATATACTCTACTTGTTTATATTTATTAATTGATAAATCATAATTATTATCAATTATTTCCTGCTTGTCCACTAAGAAACTTTTTTCAGTTCTTTTTCTTTCAGTTTCTTTATCTATGTTATGGAATCGCTCAATGATATCAGGTATATCATTTTCCACAACTTTAGTCCTTTTATCATCAAGACTATATCCATCCGCTTCCATGTCATAGAACCAAACCTTATCTGTTCCGCCATGACCGGTCTTTGTAAAAATAATTATAGCTGTAGAAACTCCTGCATAAGGTTTAAATACTCCGCTTGGCATTGAAATTACAGCCTCAAGACGATTGCTGTCTATTATTTGTTTTCGGACATCTTTATGGGCTTTTGAGGATCCAAACAATACTCCATCCGGTACAATAGAAGCACATCTGCCCCCAATTTTAAGCATTCGCAAGAATAATGTAAGAAACAATAATTCAGTTTTCTTTGTCTTCGTAACTTTCAATAAGTCATTTGAAACAATATCATAATCTAAGCTCCCTTTAAATGGCGGATTCGCCAAAACCAAGGAGTACTTATTTGTGTCAATATTTTGGTCGGACAAACTATCTTTATATTCTATACATGGATTTTCTATACCATGTGTCATCATATTCATGGCACCAATACGAAGCATTGTTCTGTCCATATCGTATCCGTGGAACATGTCATTGTTATAGTGTTTTTTATTGGCTGCATCCATAAATATTTCTTCAAAATATTCTTCTTTCAAATATTCGCCTGCACTTACCAAAAAACCGCTTGTACCACACGCAGGGTCGCAAATTACATCTTGTGGTTTTGGAGCCATTAACTCAACCATCATTCGAATAATATGCCTTGGCGTTCTAAATTGACCGTTACGACCAGCAGTTGATATCTTTGATAGTAAGTATTCATAGATATCACCCTTTGTATCTTTTTTGAAATCTTTGTTAATAAACTCATATATTTCATCCAAAGAATCAACAATTTTACTCAACAATTGAGGTGTTGGAATCTTAAATATAGCGTCATCCATATATTTAGAATATGCACTGTTTTTATCCTCATGAAGTGTTTTAATAAACGGAAACACTCCTATTTGCACTATCTCATACATATTTGCCGCCGGAATATCTCTAAAATATGACCACTTTAACTGATAACCATCAACTTTCTTATCTCCAACTTGGAATTGTCCTATAAAAATACTTTTATGGTTCGTTCCAAGCATTAAGCTTTCCTTTGATTTTATATTATCAACATCATCCAAATCTCTTATAAACATTAAATATGTAATTTGCTCTATAACATCAAGAGGATTCGTTAATCCGCCTGCTGCAAAAATATCCCACAACCCATCTATTTTATTCTTAATTTCTCCTGTTATCATGCAGTAATCCTCCGCTGAAAATATTCATTAATAATTGCAGTATAAAAAAACATTGTTTATGCTTCATAATGTTTATAAGTTTGATAACGTGAATATGCTACAATTATATCATAATTTTGTAAAAATTGTATATCAAAATCTGATTTATCCGAATGCTGATTTACAGCAAAAAATAAAACCCGGTGCATCGTACTCACAATGTACTCCGGGTTTTTAATTAAATACTTTAAATCATCAATAAAGCTGCTCGACAGACTTAATTATATTATAAAGAACATAATTTACAGGGGTGGGAATATTGAGTTTTTTCCCCATTTCTATTACAGTTCCCGCAAAATAGTCCACCTCTGTCCTTCTTTTCGCTTCCACATCCTGCAGCATTGAGGTTCTGCCCATAGGTGAAAAGCTGTTCATTAACGTGACAAAATCATCTATATTCTCTTCCCTTAAATCAATTTGTGACGCTTTTGCTATTTTAAGAACCTCATTCATTGCCTCTTTGAATAATACAAGGTTTGTTTCCAAGTGAGTAACCTTGCCGTAAGGAGACCTTGTTACCGCAGTTACCTGATTAACTCCCACATTAAGCATAAATTTCTTCCAAATCATCCTTATCATATCGGGAAATACTATGTTTTTAATTCCCGCTTCATTAAAACATTCTTGTACCGCTTTTACCTCAGGAGAAATAACCGTATTATCTGCTTCTCCTAAATGAATTTCTCCGTCCTCCGTATTAATAAAGCCGTTATTTGTTCTTTCGGCATCAATCCGCATGGCTAAACCATAAAGTGTTTTGTTATTTGGAAATGCTTTATGTATTCTGTCCCTTGCGGTTACGCCGTTTAAAAATGTTATCAATACCGTATTTTCACCTACAAAGCTTTTTACATCCTCGATGGCTTCTTCAAGCTGATAATTCTTTACGCAGAATATTATTAAATCAAAGGTTTCTTTCGAGTTTCCTTCCGATATAACGTTGGGGTAAAATGTTTCATTATTTAATGTGAATCCTGATTCTTGAAGTCTTTCCTTCCTTGAGCCGTCAGCTATAACCTTAAAATCATCACCAAAAAAATTATATAGCAACCTGCCGTAAACCGTACCGACTGCACCCATTCCGATTAAAGCAATCTTCTTTATCTTCATAATATCACCTGCTCTTAACATTTCATATATTATACAAAAATAAACGGTTTTTAGCAATACTGCTATGCTCAAAAAAATCAATAACATTGATTAACATTGATTGATTTAATACCTTCATATAATTCAAAAACATATCTTGACAAACCATAGCATCATGAGGCAAACTATATGCAATGAATTGCTGCAACAACTTGCAACGTATGTATGAAAACGAAAGGAATTAATCCCATGCCTTTGTCTAATTTGAGAGAAAAAATTAAGGAATTTGAGCCTGTTTTGAATGCAATATCTGACGCTATTTGTATAATGGACAAAAATAATAATTTAATATATGAAAATCCTTCTTATAAGGTGATGCTTAAACGCGGCAATTCTGAAATTGTAGTTGATTCTAAAGATGTTTATATTGAAGGAGAAAAGGTTGCCAGGGTCACAGTATATCACGATATATCAGAAGTTAACAGATTGCGCAAAGAACTTGAACGATTGAACCAAAAACTCAGAAAAGTGCATACCGGTTATACATTTAAAGATATTATAGGAAAAAACCCCCTGCTTAAAAAGGTAATCGGTACGGCGGAAGTAGTTGCAATGACTCCGGCTACTATTCTTATTCGGGGTGAAAGCGGAACCGGTAAAGAAATATTTGCTAATGCCATACATAATTCCAGCCCAAGAAGAAATGAGAATTTTATTAAAATTAACTGTTCCTCCATACACGATGAACTTCTTGAGAGTGAATTGTTTGGATATAAAGAAGGTGCATTTACAGGAGCGCAAAGGGGTGGCAAACGCGGATTGTTTCAAGCAGCTGACCACGGCACATTATTCTTGGATGAAATTGGAGATGTTTCTCTGAGAATGCAGGTAAAACTGCTTCGTGTTTTGCAGGAAAAGGAAATAATACCGGTAGGTTCAACAGAAGCTATACCTGTTGACGTAAGAATTATTTGTGCAACAAACAAACCCTTGGAAAAAATGATAGACGAGGGGATGTTTCGCGAAGATTTGTATTATAGATTGAATGTATTTCCTCTTTTTATACCTCCGCTGAGGGATAGAATCGAAGATATTGAAGATATTTCCATGTATTTGATAAATAAATATAATGATTTTTATGAACGAAAAATCAAAGGTTTTGAAAAAGAGGCTATAAATTTGCTTAAGAAGAACAAATGGCCGGGAAATGTTCGCGAACTCGAAAATGTATTAACCAGGGCATTGATAAATCAAAGTCCTGATTATGAAATTCTCAATTCGGAAGAAATAGAAATTGCCTTAGGCATAGAAAAAAGAATAAAAATACAGCCTGCTACAAAAGATGAAAATGATTTGCCTTTAGATATTAATAAAGCTGTTGAAGCAACTGAAAGGAAATGCATTCAAAAAGCACTAAGTTTAACTGAAAATGATAAAAACAAAGCTGCTGTACTTTTAGGCATTCCTATTAGAACACTTTATTACAAATGCAAAAAGTTAAGCCTTTAGAGTTGTAATAAATTGCATCATTGCAAATAATTGCTGCCAAATGTTGCAAAAACATTTATGCAACAGCTGTAACCGTGTCTAAAGCCATGAAATAACGGATATTTCTTGGCACAGTATTTGCTATTATACTTTCAAAATATTATTATATAATTGATGGAGGAAATACAATGAATAACAATAAGATTCTTGATGATTTTGTTAGGGAGTATTATGGAGCATTGAGCACTACGACATATGCCAACCCTGTACCAATCAGCGCAGAAAACACAGCTTTAGTAATTATCGATGCACAGACATGTATAACAAAGGAATATTTTGTTGAAGGTTTCAAAGCAATGGGAATAGATGTGGAGCCCTTAATGCCTGCATTAAATCAGCTTGAAGAAAATACAGTCAAAGCACTTACCAATATTAAAAGGATTTTAAACAAATGCAGGGATAAAGGCATAAGACCTATTCATGTAAAAATTGAATCTTATCTTAAGGACGCAAAGGATACCGGAAGACTTCACAGCAGCGCGGGTATGTACTATCCCCCCGGATCCCCTGCCTCAGAATTTTGCGAAGAAGTAATGCCTATTGGCAATGAAATTGTTCTGAAAAAAACATGTTCAGGCATCCATGTAGGTACTCCCATAGATAGAATCCTTAGGAACCTAAATATCAAGAGTGTTATTGTTGTAGGGTTCTATACGGATCAGTGCGTAAGCACTTCAGTCAGAGATTTGTCCGACTTTGGTTATGAGGTAGATATAGTCGAAGATGCCATAGCGGCAATGAGTCAGGAAAGACATGAAAATGCCATGCAGTCGATTAAGAATATATACGCTAATTCAGAAACAACGGAGCAATTGTTAAAAAGATTGGAAGAACTATAATATTTTAAAGGAATAAGGGTATGGTTAATCAATTAGCTAAAAAGTATCACGATAAATATATAGAATATAGAAGGTATTTTCATCAATATCCGGAACTTAGTTTTGAAGAATTTGAAACATCTTCTTATATTGCTGAAGAATTAAAAAACATGGGTTATAGTGTCAGGACAAATATTGGCGGAACTGGTGTATTGGCAACACTTGACACTAATATTTCAGGACCGGTAATTGCTTTTCGTGCTGATATGGATGCCCTGCCAATTCAAGAAGAAACCGGTCTCCCGTTTGAATCAAAAAGAATCGGTATCATGCACGGTTGCGGGCATGATGGTCACATGGCTGTTCTTCTTGGTACCGCATTATTGCTTTCTGAAATGAAGGATAAATTGAGGGGAATCATAAAACTGATTTTTCAACCTGGAGAAGAGACTAATGGCGGAGCAAAATGCATTATCAATGACGGTGCTTTAAAAAATCCTGATGTTGATGGAATTTTTGCCCTTCATATGATGCCCGACCTTCCAACCGGAACAATTGGAATTAAGGCAGGATACCTTTCATCAACAGATGATGAGTTTTATATTAAGATTCATGGTGTCGGGGCGCATTCATCAGAGCCGCAGACAGGCGTTAATGCTATTGTAATAGCTTCGCAGATTGTTAATAGCTTGATGACTATACTTGGAAGTAATATCAGCCCTTACGATGTGGCTACATTTTCGATTTGCAAAATTTCGGGAGGCGATGCGATAAATATAATTCCCGATTTTGCCGAAATGAGCGGAATGATTAGGTGCGTAGAGAAAAGCAACAAAATTATTATAAGGGAAAAAATGAAATCTCTTGTTGAAAGTGTAGCTAACGGAATGGGCGGAAGAGCAGAATTTGATATTATCGAGGGTTTTCCTTCGGTAATAAATGATAGTGCTTTATCAAGAGCGGTATTAGAG
Organism: Sedimentibacter sp.; assembly: GCA_036720515.1. GTDB lineage: Bacteria > Bacillota > Clostridia > Tissierellales > Sedimentibacteraceae > Sedimentibacter. Next base: position 1,551 of record DAIMMU010000116.1, on the reverse strand, counting down.
GCAGCGGAAAAATCCCTTAATAGCAAAGAGGACATAATATTAATAGAACGACCTCATTTAGGCTCGGAGGATTTTTCATATTATCAGGAGGTGGTTCCCGGAGTAATGTTTATGTTAGGTTGCAGAAATACAGATTTTGAAACAGGTGGTTTGCATAGTGCAGTTTTAAATATAGATGAAAATTCCTTAGAATATGGTGTAAAAATATTTGCCAATATAGCATTAAATATATGCGGAAAATAAATGTAAATCCTCACTGTCATTTTATGCGGAGTCCTTAATGGACTCCGTCACATTTCATGTTTATCAAAAACCGGAAAATACAGATCTTATTAAATGTCCTCCCTTAAAAAGATTTATTTATTGTCACTTCTATTAGCCCAATACAAGTTAATTAAATGCGGTAACTGTTCATCATGGCGGATCGGAAACTCAAACGAAATAAATTTGATATTTTTGATTTAAATCAAAGATATATGGTATATTAAGTATTATAATGAGTATATAAGATAGCTCAGAGGAGGATTGTATGAAAAAGATTTCATTGCAGTTAGAGGAGCTTGGCTGCCCAAGCTGCGTTAAAAAAATCGAAACGGCATTAAAAAAACAAGAAGGTATCAATGAGGTGAATATTTTATTCAATTCAAGCAAGGCAAAAGTAGAATTTGATGAAACTAAGATTGATTCGGACAAAATAACAAAGGTTATAACAGATTTGGGTTATGAAGTACTGAGTGCAAAATAAGACAAGGGAGGAAAATATGTTTAAACTATCTGACACTGTAAGCTGGGTGGGTAAAATTGATTGGGAATTAAGCAGATTCCACGGAGATGAATATTCTACACATAAAGGGTCCTCATATAATTCCTATTTAATCAGAGATGAAAAAACGGTTTTAATCGATACTGTTTGGGAGCCCTTTGCAAAAGAGTTTGTTTCAAATTTAAAGAAGGAAATTGACTTAAAAGAAATTGATTACATAATAATCAATCACGCTGAAGTTGACCACGGAGGGTCCTTAACCGAACTAATGAAGGAAATTCCCGACACTCCCATATATTGCACCAAAAACGGGACTAAAATTATTAAGGGACATCATCATAAAAATTGGAATTTCGTTGAGGTTAAAACAGGAGACACCTTGGATATAGGTAAAAACAAGCTAATATTTGTTGAGGCAAGAATGCTCCACTGGCCGGATTCTATGATGACATACATGTCCGGAGAAAATAAGCTTTTCAGCAACGACGCTTTCGGACAGCACTATGCATCCGAGCTGATGTACAACGACTTAGTTGACAATGATGAATTGTATGATGAAGCAATTAAATACTATGCAAATATATTAACTCCTTTCAGTAAATTTGTGGTAAACAAAATTGAAGAAGTTGTTGCTTTAAATATACCCATTGAAATGATTTGCCCAAGTCATGGGATAATATGGCGAGATAATCCGCTGCAAATAATCACAAAATATATGGAATGGGCAAAGAGTTATCAGGAAAATCAAATTACAATAATTTATGACACCATGTGGAACGGAACAAGAA